>JAUNLE010000091.1 GCA_030532415.1 Coriobacteriia bacterium
CCACCGTTAGCAAAAAGTTCTTGAGGAGATAAAAACGGCGCTGAGCGTAAGTTAGGATTTGTGCTTACCCGGTTAACAATACCACCCTCTTCATCTACGCCAATAAACAAGGGTATCTTCGCATTATTTTGGTGGCTTTGAATTTCGTGGATTACTTCATCTTTTGTCTTAGCAGAAAAATCCCGTTCGAAAAGGATGTAACCCCCAAGATTGTACTCAGCTACCTTTTGTGCGCTCTTTTCTTCGGGTTTGCGCGCAATAAACATCTGTCCAACTTTTTCTTCCAGTGTCATTGCATTAAGAATTTCTTGCGCTTTATCTTTCACAGAATTAGAAGAAGCGTCTATTTCGCTTTCTTCAGCTAGTGGTTCTGAATTTTCTGGATCCAAACTGGGATCGCTAACTTCAAAGCTCGGGAATTCAAACTTTTGTGCAGGCTTGCTTGTGCTGGTATTTTCATGTATTTGCACATGCTTATCAGAGGAATTTTCTGACAGAGAATTACTTACATGAAGAAAACTTGCTATAACAAGGGCTAGAGCAGCAAGAATTAAGAAGATTACACTAAATATAAGTAAGCTATTCTTTTTTCTGCTCGTCTTAGGCACCTTAATTAAGCGTCACCGTTTCTCACTGTTTGGACGTACTGTTCATTAAGCTAGTTGCATCGTAGTCTTCGTTTAGTTAAAAGTAAAATCTTGCACGTCTTCAAATTCAATACTAGAAAGTATAGCAAGCGCCTCTTGTGCCTGAGGGTCTTGAGGGTCAAAGAAAACTTGACGATCTTGCCTTGTGCTCACAAGATAAGCTGCAAACAAGCGTCCTTCTAAATACTGTATGTCGAAAGGCTTCCCCGGATAGTCTAGCGTTTCAAGATATTTAAATTCATAAGTACTGCCCACAATTTGCACGCCAGATATATCATCTAAGACGCCTTCATATGCTCTTACTTCGTTGGTATTTCCAAAGTGATCGACAAGATCACTATTTGAAAGCTTTCTTGATATAACAGGAGTGCCAGCTGTAGTTTGAGGCGTTACTCCTTGAACCATAAGGATGGCAATATCGTTTTGGGGAGAGGAAATATTGGTAAGGATAATATCATTGTGACGAGGATCTCTTGTTTGTACAGCCGTCCAACCTTCAGGAACTACAAAGGTATGATTGAGCGCACTTGTTGCTTTTTCTTCTTCATCATATTGAGTAGAGACTTTCTCGGAGCCATCCAGACGCTCTAAAACTTCGACAGAACTTCCGTTTGGTATTTGAAAATACGGCAGGGCTATTGGCTTGAATGCTTTTTCGTAATATTCAATTGGTCTTGATGAGTTATATGAAATTACCTGGAATACTCCAGCAACGGCCTGAGCTTCAGACTGAGCAGCGTTTGTACTATCAACTATAAAAACATCGTCATCAAGGTACTTAATGCTTCCTTCGTAATCAAATTTCTTAGACGAAAAAACAAAGTAGCTTTTGTCGTAGGCAAGAGCTTCAATTTGATCCGTGCGCACTTCATCGGCTTCGCGTATCTCGCCATAATCGTATGGTTTATCGTTTTTTAGTACCTCATAGATATTTCGATCGAAATTACAAAGTAAGGTGATTGATGGGTCGGTTTTATTATAGGCAATGATGGTTTCTAGCTTCGAGTTTGGCGTGTTTTGTGCAATACGCTTGGTAAATTCACGCCACTGATTTTCAGACTTCTTCACCTGTTTTTCTTCCGAAGTATTAGCATCATCTTGTAAGGGGCGAATGCTCGCTAAAATTGAAACAGCTTCTTGAAAACTCTCTTCGTTTATATCAATTAGTCCATCATTATATGGATTTGTATTAACGATGTAGGCAGCAATACGATGATTTTGAGAAACAAATCCGCTTGGTTTATTCCCTGTAAATTCTAGATTTGCAGAAGAACTATCCCCTTGCGCCTGTGCAAGAGGCATGAGCTGCACTCCAGAAAATTGCTTCTCATCTCCAGAATTGGCGGCATCCTTATAGTAGAGCACTACAGAATAGGGCGTTTCACCATCTTTATACTGGGCATCTTTTAGTGAGACAAGCTTTGAGGACTGCTCGCTTCTTTGGGCATTGTCGTCATACGCCGCATCAACCTGAATTTCAATTGCATAATCGTTTTTAGGGTTGATAATAAAATTGTCGTGCAAAACCCAGTTATCTGGATAGTCCACCTCTAGACCTTGAATACTCATGTCAGTTTCGTTTGCGCCCTCAAAAATGATGCGATCAGAAATCATGGTTCTTTCTACTTGGCTTTCATCCAATACTTCTGATGCAAGCTCGCTATTTGAGTGTGCAAAATCTAAGCTTGCAATAATGTCGGATAATTGATCGAGTTCATTTTTAGCTGAAGATGTTGCTTGATTTGCGTAAAGCAAAACCCAATTATCCTCATCAAGGGAAATTGTAGTGTACTTCCGATTTGGATCTCGTTCAAAAAGACCTGCTTCCCAATCATGATTAAGTTTTTGAGTAATTCCCGCTCCTTGGTACTGCTCACAAAAAAGCTCATAATTTGAACCAGAAGAGGACAACTTATAGCGCTTCATCTCTTCATAATCGGTTGAAGGAATATGGCCTTGTTTATCTGAGGAAACTCTCCACGAAAATGGTGTTTCGCAGGTTATTACTGGTAAGGATGAATCTGAATCATACAGACGAAGGGGCAAGAGTCTGCTATAAACTGTATACCGTTCCAGATCTTCATAATCGTAATTTGAAGAGTTTTGATTTTGAAGAT
>JAUNLE010000092.1 GCA_030532415.1 Coriobacteriia bacterium
TGAAGTAAGCTCTGTTACGGTTGCTGAATTGCCAGACATTGCTCAATGGCTTACAGGAAATGATTTCGTACACTGTGTAGGCAGGCTCTTTGCAGATAAAAACGGCGACATTGATGAAAAGCGTTTTTATCAGTGGGTTATCGAACTGATAAACCACGGAGCGGCCTGCCTCGCAGTTAAAACTCATCGATACATTAAATCTATTCCTCAAAGCATTCGCTCGCTTGGCGATAAAACTGGATTTCCTATCATCGAGCTTCCCAATACGATGATGCAAAGTAAGGTTGCTGAAGTTATCTACGAGATGATTTTGCAACAAGGCCAAGAGCGCGAACGAAAACGTACTCGTCTTTTTACGGACATGGTACGCAGTCTCACGGGCCCTCATGTTTTGGAAAACGATGCCGAGCATATGCAAGAAGCGCTTGGCTATCCAATCATGATCGTTTCAAAAAACTTTAAACCACTTGCTACATCGTCTGGTCTTAATCGTAAAACCGACGCTCATATCAACGCTATTTGTGAAGCAATCGAACAAGCAGTCAGAAAAGGCGATAAGATTGAAGAGCTAACCGTCGGATGCTCACAGGAGCTCTACGATTATTACACCCACGATTTATCAGGAAATCCAAAACGTCTTATCGTTGCTTCAATATTGTATAAATACGATAACTTAGGTTACGTATGCATGATTGGTAACTCTAAAGACGCTATGTGCGATCCCATATATTTCTTTGCGTCACTTGCAGAAGTTTTAACGATTGATATGTCACAAAATGTCATGATTGAAACATCAATCCTTATGACACGCAGCAAGTTTTTCTCGACCATTTCGGCTCCTGAATTCGATGAAAAGCTCGCATCGCATCTTATGAATTTAATAGGACTCGATCCAGTTCTGCCGCTGCGTATTGCCGTTATCAACATGGGCTGCAGCTCTCGAAATTTTGCTCCTGAATATGCGTTTTTCGGAGAAACAGAAAAGAAAGCAATCAATTTCGCACAGCAATATTTGAATTCGACCTTATTTGATGATGAACTGCACTTTATTTCTGCATGGGAGCGCGGATTTGCGATTATCTTCCAAGGAGAAAGACGTAGTAAAGATCAATTAAGCGAACTTGTTGCCGACCTTGTTGAAGCCTTGAGTGTAACGCTTGACATGAACGGCATTATTGCTGGTATTGGTAAGAGCGGCACGGGAGTAGAAGGCGCTCACTTTTCATCAGAAACAGCATTTTATGCGATGAAATGTATCGAGACTTTTAGTTTGAAAGATAACGTGGTCCTTTATGACAAGTTGGGAACCTATCTCTTTTTGAGTACAGCTCTCAACTCGCCAGTGGCATCACGTAACTATGTAAATTATGTACTCGGTCCTTTGCTTGAGGACAGCGAGTATTCTGAAGATTTATTAGATACCTTACTGGCTTATATGAACGCAAATGGTTCGTATGCGCAAGCAAGTAAAGCGCTTATGGTGCATGTAAATACGGTTAGATATCGCATAAGTAAGATATCGGATCTTTTGCCCATTGACATTAACACGCTCGATGGCCGTGGCGCCATTTGGCTTGCAACGAAAATCTATGCGTTTTTACAATCCAGTAATCCCGACTTAACTAGATAGGTGGTGTACCAATGAAACTCGATCCTGAGAACGAGGCAGTCATTTTTGATATTCAGGGTTTTTCTGTACATGATGGTCCAGGAGCAAGAACCCTTGTCTTCTTTAAAGGTTGTTCGCTTCATTGTTTTTGGTGCTCAAATCCTGAGAGCCTTAATATGAAACCTGAAATTATGTACCGACGCACGAAGTGTGTGAAGTGTCACCAGTGTATAGGTAGACACATTTGCCCATATGATGCTATCTCGGCAGAGGGCCCCGATACCTTTGTTACTATAGATAGATCTAAATGTGCCCAATGTGAGGACTTGCCTTGTGTTGAAGAGTGCTATCACGATGCGCTTGGTATTGCAGGAGAGGTCTATACCCTTGATGAACTTATGAAGCGCATCCAGCGTGACATGCCTTATTGGGGTGACGGCGGTGGAGTTACCGTTGGCGGTGGCGAAATTGCAGTACAACATCGCTTTGTAGCTAATTTCTTGAAACGTCTTCATGCTCAAAATGTTCATACGGCCGTGGAATCTTCATCGGCAGCACCTTGGGATCACCTTAAAGATATTTATGAGAACGTTGATTTTGCCTTCAACGATATTAAGCACATGGATCCTGAAAAACACAAAGCGGGTACAGGTGGCGACAATAAGATGATCTTAGAGAACATCGAAAAAATTGCGCAACTTGCCCAAGAAGGTAAACTTCGTCAAATTATTAGAATTCCGATTATCGTAGGCTACAACGACGATGATGAAAATATTGATGCAACCATTGCATTTTGTAAGAAGATCGGCGCAAATGAAGTAAATATTTTGCCATACCATCGTTTAGGTGAATCGAAGTATGAACAGCTAGATGTAGAGTACAAGGGCAAGGCTTTAGTTGCTCCAACAGACGAGCATATGAAAGAGATTGCCGAAAGAATCAGAGCAGCGGGTCTTACCTGCTACATTGGGTCAGATACGCCGTTTTAAGCGCTGTATAAGCACAAGAGTTTAGAGGTATTTAACGCTCG
>JAUNLE010000022.1 GCA_030532415.1 Coriobacteriia bacterium
AGCGCTAAGAGGAGAAGAAACATGAGCGCTAAGAGGAGAGGAGCATAATAGGTGCTAACACATGATACGCATGAGCTTTGGGAGCGTGCAACAGAATTTCACGGTCATGAATGCGGTGGACTTACCATTGGTTATAAAGCCTGTTTATATGCCATTGAGCTTTTGGATTTGGATTTTTCACATGACGAAAACCTTGTCTGCATCGCTGAAAATGACACCTGCGCTGTAGACGCTATTCAAGCGATACTAGGATGCAGCGTTGGCAAGGGAAACTTACTTTTTCATATGAGGGGCAAACAGGCCTTCTCATTTTACAATCGAAAAAATAATCAATCGGTACGCCTCGTGTTGAAGCCTCGTCCACACGATGATGCGAGCGAAACGCCTTTCGAGTATTTTCAAAACCATGAGCCGAAAGACTTATTTACGGTAGAAAAAACCGTGCTTACACTTCCTGAACACGCCCGCTTGTTTCAGTCTTATGCCTGCGATAGTTGCGGTGAGATGACGGGAAGTAATTGGATACGCCTTGCAGGTGATCAAAAACTTTGTCTTGACTGTTATGAGCACTATGATCGCTTTAATGTATAGCCTTAAGTTTAGCTAATCTTAAAACAAAGCTAGCTTACTTTGAGCAAACGTATAAAAGACCTCATACAAGCTGTATGAGGTCTTCAGTATAAATTGCTCCACAAGAGGTAAACCTATAAGCCGGGTTCTGTCGTTTAAGACGGTCATTTATCTTGGAGTTATGTCGCCATAACCCTCCAGCAAGCAACCCGGATGCTAATCGGGCCAATTGTCTGCATCCCTATTTGCTCTTGCTTTGAATGGGGTTTACCAAGCTGCCTTGTTGCCAAGACACTGGTGCGCTCTTACCGCACCTTTTCAGCTTTTCTCAAAGTGTGTTTCAACTTTGGGAGTTTCCTTTTCTGTGGCACTATCCGTCGGGTCGCCCCGCCCAGCCGTTAGCTGGCATTCTGCCCTGTAAAGCCCGGACTTTCCTCACACATCTCAAAGGATATGCGCGACCGCCCAGTTTGCTCTCTTTTGTGTTGCAGTTGTCTATAATAGCAGGAAATGTAAGAATCTGTTTACATAGTATGTATCAGAAATTTTCTTTAAAAAGTCTCCGTAATTAAGTAGCTATCCTTCTGTATTTTTGTGTTATATCTACCTTTATGGATAAAGATAATTGACAAGATTACCATAAGGTTTTACACTTTGATTTCGTGTTTAAAGCGTTATCGGAAACTTGAATTGGGATATCGTCTAATGGTAGGACAGCGGTTTCTGGTACCGTCAGTGGGGGTTCGACTCCCTCTATCCCAGCCACACAAGCCTGGCCCGTTCGTCTAGCGGCCTAGGACACCGCCCTCTCAAGGCGGAGATCACGGGTTCGAATCCCGTACGGGCTACCATTTCACCTTTTCTTACCGTATCAAGGTATTTTCAAGAGGCAGCTTTCCTGCTGCGCTTCATAGTGCTATGAAACGATGAAGCTAGCAGCAAGAACTTGGCCACTATGCGATGTAATGGTGCTACCTTCTCCAAGGCGCGAATAAAGGCCTGCAAATCTTCCTCCAAAGACATATAAACCAACGAGGTTTGAATGTGGCCTATATTCATAGTCGCCGGCCGCACCTTGTTCAGAAGAAACGTATGCATAGCTCTTAAATGGTTCGATGTATTCTTGTACAACATAATGACCTGTGGCTGCATGAGCGCGTACAAGCTCTTCCCAGTCGCGAGCGCTAAAGTCTTTTCCTGCAAAAACGCCAGATCCACCATATGAATCTGCCGGCTTTATAATCCACTTGTTTTTATGAGAAAGAATTTCGGCTAAGTCAAAATCTTCACGTAAGATGAGGGTCTTTGGTGTGTGCTCTCGGATAAACTCACGTTCATCCTCATCCAAAAATGCCTCTGATGCATCGCTTGTAAGGATTGGTAAGAAACTCTTTAATTCGCTTGGATGCGTTCTGAATCCGCCGATAAGGCACACATCTTCTGCCTTAAACGCATCAATAAGCGCTTGAGCGCCTGGGGAGAATTTCTCAAAGATCTCACTGGTTACAGCTCGTCTCCATACCGCATCAATGCGCCAGCCATCTGCATCAGTGAGCTCATGATTTTCATAGCGAAGGTCTCGTATATCTACAAAACGTGCTTCTATTTGGTGTTTATCCAGCAGTTCTTGTGCATAAAGCGATACTTCAGCACTCATAACAGATTCAGTAAAATCAACGATGGCAAAATGGGGGATAGGCTCGTGTAAGTGATTAGTATTGGCTACAAATTCTTGATAGCACGCTATGAGCGTATCCATCCACTGGTCTACCATGGTGTATTCGGTAAGTTCAAGGCCTTGTGCGTAGGTTTTGAAGCTATCGGCTTGCTTGATACCTTCATTGACAGCACGTTGAAAGGCAACACCAGAGGTTCCGTCAGTATTCAGTTCACAGAATTTAAAGTCTCCGCTTAGTTCATCATAAAAAATGTCAACGCGGGCAATAGGAATTATCTGATCATAGTGGGTGTCGATAAGACATAGTTCCTCAAGATCTTTATCGATATCGAAACGCTTGCGATAGTCTTCGTGCTCAAGGTAATAATTTGTTGCTTTTTCCATAATCGACAGCGTTTTTTCAGCAATATTCTTAAAGTTTTGAGCATCTTTTTGTGAGTATAGCTTTGGCGTGAAGGTCCACGAAAGTGTTTGGCCTGCACGTTGCGCTAAAGGAGAGGAGTCAAGAAACTCTTGAACCTTCTTAAAGCCTAAGAGGTCACCTTGTGCGTCTTTAACGATATGCTCTAAATTAAGGCTTTGGTTTACTGAATTCATATCGTCTTCTACATACAAATATGGGCTTAAACCACGTTCAATAAGTTCTCGCATAGGCTCTAAGAGCGCACGATCGTCTTCATTTTCTAAGGCCTTATAAGCGAGGTCAAATAAGGCTTGTGCAAGCTCGTGGGCAGTATGACCATACATAGTTGCTTGATAGCCATCCTCCATGGCAGCACTTCGCGCATTATAAACATCTTGAGCGCTTAAGGTATCAAGCGAAATTAGATGAGCGACTTTTTCAAAGGTATCTTCATCATAATAAATTGCATAGGTCATGGCCGCTAAGGCAAGGGCGAAAGCATATGGCAGTGAGTCAACATCGCGAATTTCAACGTAATTCTTCAAACGAACATCAGGAAATGGCATGGAGACATAGTGCTCAAGCACCTTTTTGCTGATTTCTTTTTGAGAGATAAGCTCACCGATGGTTTTATCTTTCGTATCGTGGGTGACCCCCTCATCATCAGTGAGGACAATAGCAGGCATATCCATAAGCCATTGCGCATAGGCCTTATAGCCAAAATCCTCATCAAAGGTTTGAGGAACAATGCCGGACCTATCGGGATCTACATCACGCCAAATATGTGAGCGCACCATAGTTTTTCCGTATAAGTCAGATGTTTTGGGAGCTCGTGCATTGTCAAACATGAGCGAGAAAATTGGACCGAGGGCATAGGCCATCCTGAACTTTTTAACGAAATCTGCCTCATCTTTATAGTCAATTGAAATTTGGGTTGAGGCTGACCCCCTCATCATATCTATGCCATGCTTACCGGTTGTTTTAAAATGTGCATCCATAAGGTGGTAGCGCTTTTTGTTGATGATTTCAAGGTCTTTACCAGCATAAATTGGGTTATAGCCTTGGCGGATGAAAGTCCAGTCCTTGCCCATCTTTTTTACCGTGGTGTTCAAAAGCATGTTGGTATAAAAAATACCGGTACTAAGAAGCTCAAGATTGCTACATGGTCCAACAGAAATTTCAAACTGGCTTGCAGGCTCTAAGGTTATCGACACTGGGATAGGAGGGATATCTTTAAGCTTTTCAGCCTGTGTACCAAGGATGTCTTCTGGTCTAATCGTACCGATAAAGCCCATAAGCTGGTCGTCAATGATAAGTTCTCTATCTGAAGGTGCAGAAAAGTAATCCTTGAGTGCTTCAAGTAAATCTTTAATGCCGTGAGTGTAGTTGATAAGCTGGTCACTACCGTCGAATACAAACATCTCTAGCTCGAGCCCAATACCAAAATTTTCAGGGGATTTTTCACCAGATTTAAAATAATCAATAAACTTTTGGAAGTTTTTTTGGTAGGTCGCCTTGTCTGAATCTGAGTGCTTCGTGCTCATCTATGTATCTCCTAGGAGTATGTTATAAGTGTAGTAGTAAAGTATGTGAGCGTTTATGCCCATGTGTCGGTTTTTTAGGCACTGTACGTTCATTATAATGAGGAGTTTTCCAAACGTGTGGCAAAAAACACGAAACAAGCGTCCAAAGTATTATAATTTTCAATCGACTTTTCCACTTGGAAATGCTTCAAAGTTCAGCTTAGTTTTTAGCTTAATGTTGGTGGCTTTATCTTATGCAAGTGCGGCTATCCCAGGAATGTTTTGTGTTCCAAACTTAACTATACGCATGTTTGTGACATCGTTTCAGCTCGTCTTATTTGCGGGTCTTCCACTTGTAGCGCTTCTTAGATTAGGTGGCCTGCGAGCGTTTAGAGACCTAGGACCAAGGCTTAAACCCATTCATATACCGTGGATGGTCTTGTATGTACTTTTTACTATGTTTCTTGCTCTCTTTTCTAGTTCTTTTGTTACAGAACTAGATGCAAACCCTATAGCTAAGGAGCTTACAAGTTCATCTACTAACTTGATTTATATGCTCTTGTTCATTTGCATCCAACTCTTTTTTGAGGAGCTGCTAGCAGTGCTATCTTTTGTAGAAGTCTATCAGCTCGCACAAAAAAGTGGAAAAACCCATCTCGTTTCAATCTTTTTAGCGCTCGTGGTGTCGGTTGTCATGGCATCGCTTGTACACCTACCAACCTATAACTTCAATCTCGCGCAAGTCCTTATCGTTATTGGAGCTGCCCGCCTTGGTTTGGGCATTTGTTATGCGCACCTTAAAAACTTCTGGCTAGCCTACCTCGTACACGTGCTCTATGACGTGGTCCTCTTAGGAATTACCTGGTTTGTAGCAAGTAGTGGGGCGCTTTCGTTTCTATCCTAAAGCTATAGCTAAGAGCAAATACCACAAGCCCTGCATGCTTCAATAGCACTTGGTGCTTGAGCAAGACCACCTTCTGCGGTTTCTCTAAGGCTTGTAGGCAGCGCCTTGCCAACGCGAAGCATAACTTCTGCAGTCTCATCAAAAGGCACCGGAGAAGTTGCTCCACTTAAGGCAAGCAACGCAGCTGCAATTGCGCTTGAAACCATCGAAGCATTGCGCATTTGACAAGGAGCTTCAACTAATCCTGCAATAGGGTCGCAGACTAAACCTAAGGAATTGGCAATCGCAATAGAGGCGGCTTGGAGGCTTTGAGCTGGACTTCCTCCCATAAGCTCTACCAGTGCAGCCGCAGCCATGGCGCCTGCAGATCCAGTCTCGGCTTGGCATCCACCTTCTGCGCCAGAAACCGATGCATTGCGGGTGAACAGGTATCCCAGCGCTGCAGCGGTATAAAGGGCGTCAAAAATTTCTTGATCGCTAAAGCCAAATTCTTCTTGGGCAGCGATGAGGCAACCAGGAACTATACCTGAAGCTCCAGCGGTAGGAGCAGCAACAATTAAGCCCATGGTGGCACTGCGTTCAAGAACTGCCATTGCGTATGCCACAGCCTTGTGGGAAAGCGGACTTAAAAATCCTTTATATTTGCCTAATGACTGAAATACTTTTTGTGATTCTCCGCCAATTAATCCGCCAAGGGATTTTTCAGGATGCTCGATTGGATAGTGGGTTTCTTCCTTCATAATTTTAAGTACACGCCACATCTTATCCTGGGCAAGCTTTTCTTCAGTCAAATTAACTTCACGCTGATACATAACACCGGAAATCTTTTTATCAAGTTTTTCCGTGAGCTCTAAAAGTTCAGCGCCAGAAATAAAATCACACTCAACGGTAGATCCTGGCACCGTAATCGCACCTGGTACTACAACTGAGGCAGCATTTAAAACATTATCGATGTTCTTTATGGCATCTATAGTTTTATCGTCAATAACATCATCAACCTCAAAAATGGTATAAGCCTTGCCGCCTCGGGTTTGTCTGTATGAACGCATGAAGGCGATATTTATGCCGAATTCTGCAATGCATGAGGAGGTTTCAGCTAAAACGCCTGGTCGATCATAGTGTGAAACAAAAAGTGTGTTAAGGTCTCCACGAAGATCAACGTCAATACCGTTGATTTGTGTGAGCATAATACGTCCACCACCGCGCGAGACACCACGAATCTTCAAGGTGTTTTCGCTTTCGTCTGTAATGAGGATGTCTACCGTATTAGGGTGGAGTCCTTCGCCCTCGTTTACATAGGTAAACTCATATGAGAGCCCACATTCGTCTGCAATTTCAAAAGAGCGTTTAATGTCGTAGTCATCGGTTTGCATTCCTAAGATTCCTGCTAAGAGTGCGCGGTCAGTCCCATGACCATTATGAGTGCGAGCAAACGAGTTATACAGAATGAAATGAACGTGCTTTATATTGGAAGATACGAGAGATCGGGCGAGTAGTGCAATTCTAAGAGCACCTGCTGTATGTGAAGAAGAGGGTCCAATCATGACCGGACCAAGTACTTCAAAGGCTGAAATTTGTGACAATTGTGAATCTCCTTAGAGTACGATTGCGTAACTTTAACGTTTTCCTTACATTACCTGATTCCCAATCTTTCAATATGAAAAAATGACTATAGATTTTGTGCCAACGGAATTTTTGTTAATGAAGAATAAAAAGACGACTCTTATAAGTATCAGTATCCTATTAATTGCTATTGCAGCATTCGTGTTGTGGCTTCAATCTACCCAGCGTCTGGGCAAAGTTAGTTCGATTATTGGCGAAATTAATGTCGGGTGGGGGATTTTGGCACTCGGCTGTATGTTTGTTTATTTGATATTTGAGATGATTGCGCTTAACCGTACGCTGAAATTATCTAATATTCGCATACCAAAAAGACGGATAGTCTCCACAACTATGCTTGGTTTGTTCTTCGGAAACCTTACACCTTCATCAAGTGGGGCACAGCCAGCTCAAGCCGCTTCCCTTGCAGTTGGGGGCATTTCTCTTGGGCGTTCAGCTTCAGCCTTACTTTCGAAATTTATTATTTTTCAAGCAGTCGTTACCCTTATAGCAGCGATTATGCTCGTTTTTAATATTGCTTTCTTTAAGGAAAGTTTTGGTAATATTGCACTTTTAGCAATCGTAGGATTCGTAGTTCATTTCTTCGTACTTTTACTTTTGCTAGCTGCTGGTCTTTTTCCAAAGTGGATTTCCACGCTCGGGAATAAATCAATCAATGTGCTCAAAAATTTTCATGTGATAAAGCATCCTGGTAATGCACGTCAAAAAATGGAACATGAAATAGATAAGTTTGCTCATTCATTTAAGAGCCTTCAAAATCATAAAATCAATCTATTGATTATTGCTATCTTAACCGCCATTGAACTTATCGCAATGTATTCGGTTCCTTTTTTTGTCATCTGTGCACTTGGCAATACGGATGCAAACTATATCAATGTGCTAGCAGCTACTTCATTTGTGAACCTCATTGCAACTTCTATCCCGCTTCCTGGTGGTACGGGGGGAGCAGAAGGTAGTTTTCTACTCTTTTTTAAACCCTTTGTCATTGGTGAAAATACGACATTTGCGGCTCTTATTATTTGGCGTTTTATTACCTATTACCTGCCAATCATATTAGGAGCACCTTTTATTACCGACCTTAAGCCGAAGAAAAAAATAAAATAAAAACTCCCCTCCGAAAACAGGTCTCAGAAGGGAGTTCAGAAGCTTAAAGGAAATGCTTAGTATGTTTATTCAGCTATTGGCTTATAAGGTCCATACAAAAGAGATACTGGTTTGTATACACCATTTTTGTTGTAGAAATCATCACGAGCATAACGCAAGTCTAAAGCTTTTCTTTTAAAGACTGGCTTAGGAGCTACTGCTTCTGCCTGAGCCGCTGGTGCTGGAGCAGGATTTGGTGCTGAAGGATTCTTCTTAACTACCATGAGCTCCCAACCCTCAACGTCATTGCCTTTTAGTTTTATCTCATAGCGATCGTTGAAATATTGTTCTTTAGCTGAATTATCTGATTTGAAGAGGGCTTGTAAGCCTAATTGTAAAGAACGCTTTCCATCTGGTCCAACAAAGCGCATTCCATCCTCGTCAAATACATTCAAATCATCGTACATTGCTCGAAGAGCAAATCCTTCATCTAAATACTCTGGTCCAAGCCATCTAATTTGAGCATTGTCAAGCTTTTCAATATCATCAATAATATTGAAGGCGTCAACTTGCATGAAATCTTCTATCGGAGCAAAATTGCTAATAATATTTTCACTATGTGAATTAAGTATTGCCTCATCAAACTTGCCCTCTTGATTAAGTTTTCCTGCAGTGAAGCTCATGTGAATACCATTAAGATCTTCACCCTCTAAGGCATCGTAGTTAGCCCCAGTAATTGAGGTGTTTAAAATCTGATGAAGTGGGGCTAAATAGTCCATGTCCCTTTCTTCGAATTTATATCCATTACCCCAAAGGTTAAAAAGAGGATATTTATCACGGAAAATTGGGAGTCTTTCGGGCTGATCGTCAGCTGAATAGACATCAACTACTATATAATGGAACTCCTTGATATCAATGGGATTTCCTTCTGTGTCTAAGAATTGTGAATAAGGAATCTCGATGACGTCGTTTCTACCAATCTCACCCTCTAACAATACAAAGTCTTTAGGCGAGACCATAGCATGATACTTTTTAGCAGTGTCTTCAATAGTGAATTTTAGGTCATACTTTACATTGGTGCCATCTAGTTTTTCGTCATAGGCTCCGGTGGTTTTATAACCATTCTTATAAATGGCATCCCAAAGTATCCTAAATTTTACGCTGCTGCCCCCCCCCATCAACTGAAGTAGCTAGCGCAGTGCTTGCAAGACCAAACATAGCAACTGCAAGCAGCATCGTAGACAGCAGTGCTACGATACGTTTTTGTACCTGTCCCATCGTACTCACTTCCTTTCTTTTTGAAGCTTTCAGCTTCTTTCTTGCATGAAAGAAGTCATGCAAGTGCATTAAATACTTACACACAATTTTAACACAATTGCTCGTGGTGATTTTAATTTATATGAAAATGAGTGATGAAAAAGGTGAGTGGTAGGAGGACAGCGTTATCTCTAAAAGGGGTTACAGGACAAAAAGAGAAGGTAGCTATATACGCTGATTATTCAGTAGTGCTCACTAAGGAAGAAGAAGTAAAGGAAAACCCTCCTCTTACGAAGTGCTTCAGAGGAGGGTTTGTGCGTGAAAGGAACGATTCAGTAGAAATTTATTCGACTACTGATTTATAAGGTCCATAGAGGAGTGATACTGGTTTGTATACACCATTTTTGTTGTAGAAATCATCACGAGCATAACGCAAGTCTAAAGCTTTTCTTTTAAAGACTGGCTTAGGAGCTACTACAGGTTCTGCTTTTGCTGCAGGTGCTGGTGCAGGGGCAGGTGTTGGATTTGGTGCTGAAGGATCCTTCTTAACTACCTTTAGTGACCAACCCTTAATGTCATCACCTGTAAGTTTTATTTCAAAGTTATCGTTCAAAAATTGTTCTTTAGCTGAATCATCTGATTTGAAGAGGGCTTGTAGGGCTAATGTTCTAGAACGTTTTCCATCTGGTCCGTATAAATCAAGTGCCCCGTAATATACTGCGGGTGAAATAAAGTGATCTTCTTCCCAATTTATTGGGTTTTCATAGCTTAAAACTCTATAGGCTTTAGCATTACCATTTTCATCTCGTAAATGTTCTAGTGGAACAATAGCTGAAACTGGAACTATTCCTATACCATCACCATTATATTTTAGGGCTTCAAACTGACCTTGCTCATCAAGTTTTCCTGCCATGAAATTAATGTTCATGCCTTGAAGATAGGATTTATCTACATCATTTAGAGATTCGTAGTTAGCTTCATTAATCGAGGTGTTTAACACGTGAGATATACGAAGATGCTTAGAATCATCTGGATAAATGGCTGCTTGAGACAAGTAATGGAAGAGTAATTGTTCCGAATTATTATCATAGACATCGATATATGGCAGAGCAGATTCTGGACTATAGTCAATTATATTGCCTTGTTTGTCTTTAAGTACCAAAGAATCTAGTGTGAAATTCTGATTTGTACCAATGGAGCCTGTTATTGGCGTAAAACCTTCAGGTTGTATGCCATTATGTTCCTGATTGTTGTTACCTATAACTTTAAATTTTAAGTGATACTTTACCAGCTCGCCGTTTTTAGATCCATCATAGAATCCCGTACCAGCATCAGGCTCCCCATAAAATTCTGATGGATTCCAAATTATTTTATAGCTGCTGCCCCCCCCCAGAATTTGGGATAGCTAGTGCAGTGCTTGCAAGTCCAAACATAGCAACTGCCAGGAGCATCGTAGACAGTAGTGCTACGATACGTTTTTGTACCTGTCCCATACTACTCACTTCCTTTCTTTTTGAAGCTTTCAGCTTCTTTCTTGCATGAAAGAAGTCATGCAAGTGCATTAAATACTTACACACAATTTTAACACAATTGCTGCTAGTGATTTTAATTTATATGAAAATGAGTGATGAAAAAGGTGAGTGGTAGGAGGGAAGCTTTAAGAAGAAAAAGGTTGATGAGCAAGCCTTGTGCTCATCAACCCTAAACGAACTAAGTGTATTTATAAAGCGAGTGCTCTGACCTTGCGAAGTCTTGCGAGCGACCTTTCTTTTCCTAAAAGCTCCATCGATTCAGAAAGTTGTGGGGACACTTGCGAGAAGGTAATGCCCACACGAATTGCCTGGAAAAATTTCTTTTTAGAAATCTCAAGGACCTCCGGCATAGGCTGCAGCACTTCGTCAATGTGGGCTACATCCCATTCGTTTTCGTCAATGCCTTCAAGTGCTTCAATAATCTTGTCTAAAACTTCCCCAATACCCTCTTTCGCTACGTTTTTCTCGACCGATTTTTGATCGAAATCCATCGTGTCATCAAAGAGGTATTGCAAGAGGGGGGCAATCTCTGGAATCAGTCGAATGCGAGGTTTTGCAAGCTCGGCAGTCTTTATGAACCAATCTTTGCGTGCCTCGTAGTCGCCTTCCTGTATAAGACCAGCCTCAAGAAGTGCTGGTACGGTGGCTTGTTCGGTGAAGGCTTCATCGCTTAATGCCTTTAAGTATTCGCCATTCATCCACTGCAGTTTTTCATCATCGAAGACAGCAGGATTCTTCGAAATGCGTTGAAGGTCGAAGTTTTCTTTTAAGGTGTCGACTGAAAATATAGTAGTCTCACCGTCGAGCGACCAGCCCAACAAAGTAAGGTAGTTAATCATGGTTTCAGGAAGAAAGCCGCGGTCCTTATATTCTTTCACACCCGTTGCTCCATGACGCTTTGACAAGCGCTTGCCATCGGAGCCCAAAATCATTGACAGATGGGCAAACTTTGGCACCTCATAGCCCAGCGCCTCATACACCATAACTTGACGAGGTGTATTTGAAATATGGTCATCGCCGCGTATGATGTGGGTAATTTCCATTAGTGCATCATCTACTACGGTGGCGTAGTTGTAGGTTGGAGTGCCGTCTGAGCGCATCAGGACGAAGTCGTCTAAGTCCTTCGTTTGAAAAACCTGTGGGCCTCGCACAACATCCTCGAATGTTACCGTTTCTTTTTCTGGAACACGGATGCGCCAGGTATGTGGCTCTCCTGCAGCAATTCGAGCCTCAGCCTCTTCTTTAGGGATATGACGGCAGGTACCAGGGTATCCTTGGAAGGAATCGGAGCGCTGTGCGGCATCCTCACGTGCTTTGGCAAGCTCTTCTGCTGTACAAAAGCAAGGGTAAACTTCACCTTTAGCCTTTAGCTGTTCAAGGGCTTCCTCATATGTATCGAAGCGCTGTGTTTGAAAATAGGGACCATAGTCTCCGCCTACAAGCGGGCCTTCATCCCAGTCAATGCCAAGCCAAGTTAAGGAATCCAAAATAGCCTGGGTATTTTCTTCGGTTGAGCGCTCAGGATCGGTGTCGTCAATACGTAAAATAAAGGTTCCCTTATGTTTGCGGGCAAAGGCCCAGTTATAGATTGCTGTACGTGCTCCACCAATGTGCAAAAGACCAGTTGGTGAGGGAGCAAAGCGTACGCGTACCTTGTCAGTCACGCTTATTCCTTCTCCTCAAAAATTTTGGGTGCATACTAAATCGGTATTATAACGCTAAAGCAACAAAGAGATTTTGTAAGCGTTTTGTTAAAAGTCTCAAAAAAATTGCGCGTTTACATTCATGATTGAAGTTTCAAATAATTGCTACGTTTTATTAACGCTCCTGCCTAAAAGTTAACGTTCTCTTTAAAGATCTTCTAGGCCCCATAGCTAGGATATTTCTAGCATTCACGTGTGGGAACGGGGTGCTTTTCTAAAGAGATGAGAAAAGGAGAAAACTCGATGTCACAGGGAGCATCAAAACTTAGCAGAAGATCATTTTTACTTGCAGCAGGTATCTTTGGGGTAGGTGCCTTAAGCGCATGTTCAGGTTCAAATGAACAAGCAAACGAACAAGCTGCTGCTCCAGCAGCTCCAAAACAAAAGCCTCAAGCTCAAAGCGGCAAAGAACTTGAAAAAATTACCTTTGCCTGGTTACCAAACGAATCTGCTCAAGAATTCCAAGCAGGTCGCGAAGCCCTCCAAAAAGTATTGGAAGAAGGTTTTGGTAAACCAGTTGAATTAATGACAACCACCGACTACAACGTTGCTATCGAGGCTATCTCTTCAGGTACCGCACAAATCGCCTACCTTGGTGCAGAAGGCTACATCCAAGCACAAGAAAGAAACCCTAAAGTTCAGTGTATTGTTACCACCTCTGACGAAGAGGGCGGCTTAGAAGGTGCAATGTATTACTCACGCATGGCAGTTGCATCAGAAAATGCTCAAGAGTATCAAACAGCTGATGGCTATTCTATCGACAACATCAAAGGAAAACGCTTCTCATTCGTTTCTCCTTCTTCAACCTCTGGTTTTAAAGTCCCTTCATCAAGCATCGTTTCACACTTCGGTCTTGCATCATCTGATGAACTTACCAAGCCAGGATTTTTCAGCGAAGTCTTATTCGGTAACACCCACCAAGGTTCTGCTATGAACATGCTCTTAGGTAACTGTGACGTAGCTGCAGTTGACGATGTTGACCTCGTGCCTTACGTAGAACTCGTTTCAGGTGAAGAATCTCGTCCTGGCGCAGTATATCGTGTAAAAGATAATGCTGAGCCTCCTTTTGACCGCGCAATAGGTAAAGAATTTACCATCATCCAATCTTCAGCAGTACTCAACGCTCCTATGTGCGTAAATACCGAAGTTTTAGATCAAGAGACCATCGACAAGGTTGTGCAAGCACTTACCGACCCAGCTAACTCAAGCAACGAATACCTTTTTGCACCAGAAGATAAGCAAACGGGTGCGCTTTGGAGCCAAGAGGGCAAGACCAACTTTGTTGCCGTTGACGACAGCTGGTATGAGCCAATTCGTGAGCTTTCAAAACTTTCAAACTAATGAAGATGGAGAAGTATTTGTATGTCTACATCTGAGCTTTTAGAAATAGAAGGTCTATCTAAGTCCTATCGCGATGACCAATTTGCTCTCAAAGACGTATCTACTTCAATCCGCTCAGGAGAACTTATAAGCATTATAGGTTCTTCTGGAGCGGGTAAGTCGACGCTCTTGCGCTGCATCAATCGTTTGATTGAAGCAAGCTCTGGCTCCATTAAGTTTAAGGGTCAAGAGGTGACGACCCTTAAGAACAAGGAGCTTAAAGCATACCGTCGCGATGTGGGGATGATCTTTCAAAGCTATAACCTCATCTACCGCTTAAGTGCTATCGAAAATGTTTTGCACGGCCGTCTTGGTTACAAAAATGCCCTTGCAGGCGCTTTAGGCTTATATTCTGAAGAAGAAAAACAGCTTGCTTTCCAACTCCTTGACGAAGTTGGTTTGGCTGAGTTTGCCTACCGAAGAGCCGACAGACTTTCAGGTGGTCAAAAGCAGCGTGTGGGTATTGCGCGTGCCCTGTGCCAGCAGCCTTCACTCATGCTTTGCGACGAACCTATCGCATCCTTAGATCCAAAGTCTTCAAAAGACGTCATGGATTCCTTAAGAAAAATCGTTGATGAAAGACAAATTACCTGCATCGTCAACTTGCATCAGGTAAAAACAGCGATTGAGTATTCTGACCGCATTATTGGTTTGCGTCATGGTGAAAAGGTTTTTGAAGGCGATCCTTCGAGTCTGACCCTCGATATTATTGAAGAAATTTATGAGGGTACGAAAGACGAATATACCGAAGTTGCCGCCATGGCACAAATTTCCACGATGGACGTCGCTTTGCAAGATAATCAAGAGCTTGTAGGTGCCATCGATGGAAACTAGCATGAGTCTTGCACCTCAAAAGACCTTCGATCACAGCTATTTTAGGAAGAAAAATCTTGCGATTCTAGCCCTGGTCCTCCTTATGGTTTTAGTGATGTGGGGGTCGGGAAAGGTCGCAGACTTCGACTTCGTCTATGCGTTTACCTCCATTCCGCTTGCGCTTCAGTGGATGGCAATAAGCTTTGCGCCAACAGCTGCTTCCTTAAGCGCACTTCCTGAACTTTTGCATCAAACTTGGCTTACGATTTTATCGGCAGTTGCAGCTACCACAACCGCAGCCATACTAGCGCTCATCTTAGGTGTTTTGGGATCGAATTCAGTGGGTGTGAAGAATACGGTCGTAAAGACAAGCATTCGTGTAATCGCTTCAGTCTTCAGAAATATTCCCATTGTAGCCTGGGCACTCGTCTTGCTTTTAAGCTTCAAACAGGGTGAATTTACGGGTTTTCTCGCCCTTTTCTTGTCAACCTTTGGACAGCTTACCCGTCTGTTTTTAGACACCTTCGACGAAGTTCCCTTAGGACCTATTGAAGCGGTTGGTGCGACTGGTTCATCATACTGGCCAATCATCTTTCAAGCAGCAATTCCTTGTGCCATCCCACAGTTGATGTCCTGGGTTTTGTACATGGTTGAAACCAATATTAGGTCGGCAACCCTCGTAGGAATGCTTACTGGTACGGGTATCGGTTTTGCCTTCGACTTGTACTACAAGAGTTTTCGCTATGACGTAGCAGGCTTGTTGGTGATCATCACCATCATCACCGTTATTTCAATCGAGCTTATTTCTGCCAAAGTCAGGAGGTCGATGTTGTAATGAAAGACACCGCTGCAATACCTGGCATGCGCATGAAGGGCAATAAGATCCAAATTCGCACACCAGAAAGCACAAACAAGGCGCTCAACATCACCTTGTTTGTCCTAGCTGCACTGACCATCTTTACCTTCGTTCAGATGGATTATAGAAATCTCGATTTTCTTGAAGCAAGCTACTTCGCCCTGCGCGATTTCGGCATGATGATGTTTAGCCCAAGTCTTAAAGCGGGGCATTTTGGCTGGGATACGATTGTGTATGAAACGTTCAAGACCATTGGACTTGCCATCTTATCGACCGTATTTTCTGCGATTATCTCGTTTTTCTTAGGACTTGCAGGCGCGCTGAACTTCTCGAACAAGACCTTGTCAACCTTGTGTAAATCGCTCATGTCGCTCATTCGAGCCATCCCAACCATTTTGTGGGTCTTAGTGTTTACCGTGGCGATTGGCCTTGGATCTGAGGCGGCGATTGTGGGTATTTCGTTTCACTCAATTGCCTACCTTACCAAGGCGTTTAGTGAATCTTTTGAAGAAATTGACGAGGGTACCATCGAAGCGCTGAAGGCGTCGGGCGCATCATACTGGCAAATCGTTTTCCAGTGCGCGCTGCCTGAAACAATTTCAAAGCTTTTGTCGTGGACCTTCATTCGCTTTGAGATTAACTTTACCAACGCCGTTGCAGTCGGTGCGGTTGCAGGCGCCGGCGGTATTGGTTACCAGCTCTTTCAGGCTGGATCCTTTTACTACAGCATTCAAGAAGTGGGCGTTATTGTCTACGCATGCTTGATCGTCGCCTTCATGCTTGAATTTATTTCTATCCAATTAAGAAAACGCTACATTGTTCAATAAATGAGGTAATTAGATTGGTATCACGCCAGATTCGCTGTGAAGTTTTGATTGAAAGTGATGCAAGTTTTGCGCAAAGTATTGCCGATCACATTCGTAAAGACTTCGATGTTCACATTATTTCACAACCCAAACAAGTGCTCGCGATGAACAAGGTTCGAGAGAGTGCAAAAAATTCCCTGTTCTACCTGGGCGAAGTCCTCGTGACTCAAGCTATGGTAGAAATTGAGGGCACCAGGGGGCTTGGCCTGGTCATAGGCGATAACGACGAGCTTGCGCTTAATTTAGCAGTTGTCGACGCAGCCTTTTCTTCTCCTGCACTTGCCTCAAAGTACGAGTGGCTTGAGGTGAAAATCCTCAACGCCTACCAGGCTTTGCAGGAGCAAAGGGAAGCCGAGCTTTCTCGTGTCTTTAGTACCAAAGTTGATTTTGAGACGATGGTAGAGGAGCTGTAGCATGGCAAATTTTAAAAGTAAGTCGGAAGTTTTTGAAACACAAAGCATCTTCAGGCTCATGCTTGATGCGCTTTCAAAACCAGGACGTCTTGTTAAGGTTCCCGCCGAGTTTCTGCAAAAAGATGAAGAGCCTTGGCCTTATGAGGAGGCGTCTCCTTCGTATCATCCGCTATTCGCCAAGCTTGCGGCCGTGGTTTTAGACCCTCAGGTAAGTTTTTATGCGCAAGAGGGTATGGCGCAAGACCTTGCCCTGCACACACAAGCGCAGCTTACAAGTGCCGAAGAAGCCGATTATTTGTTCATCACCAAAGAGCTTGCGCAAGGTGATCTTATGGAGCTTGTAGCTCAGGCAAAGGCAGGAACGCTTTTTGATCCTCAACAAGCTGCCTTACTATTTTGTGAAGTTAAGCGCCTTGAACAAGGTTTTGAACAAGACGGTTTTGCATTGAGCGGACCTGGCATTAAAGACCGAAACTACCTGAAACTTTCTCATCCGCAGCTCTTTGAGTATCGCGCGGCGCGCGCAGATGAATTTCCCTTAGGAATCGATCTGGTGCTCTTCGATGAGGCGTCCAATCTTGTGGGCATTCCTAGAACTACCCTTGTAAAGGAGCTCTGATAAGACATGGCTTATGTAGCAGTAAAAGGCGGACAAGAAGCCATCGAAGCTTCTTTGAATTTGGTAGCAATGCGAAGGGCTTTGCATAATGAAGATGCTTCGATTGACGCGATTTTACAATCCTTAAGGCCATTGGTAAACCAGGTTCAGTCCGAGGCATCTTTGTGGGCACCGCGCCTTGCTGCCATAGCGCTTAAGCAGGCAGAAGGCTCTATCGAAGAGGCTGTCTTCCTTATGCGCGCTTTTCGCTCAACCCTTGAGCGCAACTATACGACCAAGGCGCTTTCTACCAATAACTTACGCGTAAAAAGACGAATTTCTGCAGCCTTCAAAGACATTCCAGGCGGTCAAGTCCTAGGTGCTTCAAACGATTATGCACACCGCTTGATTGACTTTGCCCTTGATGGACAAGACGAGGCTCAAAGAAAAGCCCAGGTGCTCGAGCTTGAGAATTACTTTATAGAAAAGGGGAAAAGGCAAAATCTAAGAAGCCTTCCAGCCACCCTGCCTAAAGTTTCTGATTATCTGCGTGCTCAAGGCATTTTAGAGGACATGCCTGAAGATAACAGCGAACCAGGCGATATTACCCAAAATCCCTTGAGCTTTCCCTGCCCTCGTTCGGTGCGGCTTCAAATTTTAACGCGTGCACTTACCCAAGGCTTAATTAGCTTCGGTTATGCAGCAATTCGTGGTTTTGGAGATTCTCATCCTACGGTGGGAGAACTTCGTTGCGGTGACTTGCCTATTGAACTTGAGGCAAGTCCTAATGACGACGAAAGCCCCTACTATATAGGTTCTATTGAAGTGTGCGAGGTGGAATCCTATATTCCGCACACGCGAAAAGAGGGCACGAAGGAAATTCATGCACTGGAAATAGGCTATGGCTTGGTGTATGGCTCTGATGAAAGTAAGGCCATTGCGATGTCGGTCATGGACCATTCTTTATCGCAAGATAACACGAACTTTCCTACCCAAGATCAAGAATTTGTCCTTTACCACCTTGATGGGGTAGAAGCGACCGGCTTTATTTCTCACCTGAAATTGCCGCACTACGTAACCTTCCAGTCAAAGCTTGATTCAACGCGAAGATCTATGAAAAACGCTGCTGAAAAGGAGGGCGAGCGCGATGCAAGAAGCTTATAATTTTGCTTTTTTAGATGAGGGTTCGAAGCGAGAAATTCGCCGCGCTCTTATATCGGCCGTGTGTATACCGGGCTATCAAGTGCCCTTTGCGTCCCGAGAGCTCCCTATTGGCCGTGGTTGGGGAACGGGTGGTTTGCAAATTACCCTTTCGCTGGTGGGACCTAAGGATACCTTAAAGGTTATCGACCAGGGCTCAGACCAGTCGGTAAACGCGGTAAGCATCAAAAAGCTGGTGCAGGCAACTACAGGTGTTGAAACAACTGAAGACACCGCCGAGGCAAGCCTTATTCAGTCGCGCCACCGCATTCCTGAAGAAGCGCTTCGAGAAGACCAAATTTTGGTGCTCCAAGTACCAACGCCAGAACCTTTACGCGATTTCGAAGCGCGCGAAACGCTTACCAAGAAATATCACGCCTATGAGGACTACACC
>JAUNLE010000023.1 GCA_030532415.1 Coriobacteriia bacterium
TTTAATATTTCCAATCAATCGAACCCTCCTAACTGAGTTGTTAGGAGGGTTCGTGTTGTAAAAGAAAAAACCAATCGTTTAAGCAGCTTTTATGCCTTCTATTCAAAAGCTAAACACAAACAGTTAATTACAACTCAAGCGGGTAAACTAAACTTCATTCAAGCAATTACAAATCTTTAAAAGGAGCCTTACTATGAAGTATGAACGTACGAATGTTTGGGATGTCTTAGACGAAGATGAACTACAAGCACTTGAAGCATACAGCAAAAGATATATCGACTTTCTTTCTCAGGCAAAAACCGAACGCCTTGCGCACGATTTTATTTTGGATGCTGCTCACAAGGGCGGCTTTATCGATTTAGATGAAGCACTCGAAAAAGGCGTAAAACCAGGTGATAAAATTGTCGCTTCCAACCGAGGAAAGGGAGCAGCACTCTTCGTAGTGGGCGAAGATATGTTGGAAGGTATGGACATCGTAGGCGCACACATCGATTCACCTCGTCTTGATATCAAGCCAAATCCACTTCATGAAGAAGGCAACATGGCGTATCTACGCACCCATTATTATGGTGGCGTCAAAAAGTATCACTGGATTAACCTGCCACTTGCGCTTCACGGCGTGATGTTTACCAATGAAGGCAAAAAGGTCGACATACATATTGGAGAAGATCCAAACGATCCAGTCTTCTACATCAATGACCTGCTCATTCACCTATCTAGCAAGCAACAAGAAAAGAAGGCAAGCGAGGTTATTGAAGGCGAGCAGCTTCAAATCGTTATAGGCTCCAAGACAAGTGGCTCTGAGGATGAAAAAGAGCCGGTAGCAAGCAATATTCGCAATCTTTTACTTGAGAAATATGGTATCGAAGAGAAAGACTTCCTGTTCGCTGAAATAGAAGCAACCCCTGCAGGACCAGCGCGCGAGGTTGGTTTTGATCGCTCGCTTATCGCAGGTCATGGTCACGACGACCGCATTTGTTCGTATGCAGCGCTCGAGGCAATTTTAGGGGCTGTACCTGGTAAGCGTACGAAGGTCGGTCTTTTTGTCGATAAAGAAGAAGTTGGTTCTATCGGTAACACGGGCATGAAGTCGCACTTCTTCATCAATACAGTTGCAGAACTTATTGCAGCTTCAAAAGAAGAATATAACGAGCTGTATCTCAAGCGTTCCCTTGCAAAAAGCCGCGTGCTTTCAGCAGATGTAAGCGCTGCCTATGATCCACAATTCAAGAGCCTTGGTGTCTTTGAAGAACAAAATACCGCCTGGGTTGGTTGTGGTGTTGCAATCAATAAATACACAGGCTCTCGTGGTAAATCGGGATCAAACGATGCTCATGCTGAATTCTTACAAGAAATTCGTAAAATCTTTGATGATAACAAAGTTATTTACCAAACAAGCGAGCTTGGCGCAGTAGATGCAGGTGGCGGCGGTACGATTGCCTTCATCTTGGCAGAATATGGTGCCGATGTTGTCGACTGTGGTACGGCAATGCTATCAATGCACGCACCAATCGAACTTGCATCAAAAGCCGATGCTTATGAAACCTTTAAGGCGTACGAGGCATTCTTCAAATAAGTAATACGGCACTTTTTAGCTAGATAAGACACTCAATAAGATAGAGAACGAAACAGAGAGGATATTCTATGAAGGTCCATCTTTTAGAACCTTTAGAAATAAGTGATGAGCAGTTAGATGAATTTGAAGATAAGCTAAAAGAAGCTGGCCATAGCTTTAAGGCCTATGATGAAAAAACTACGGATGCAAACGAGCTTTATGAACGCTCTAAAGATGCCGATGTCGTCATTATTGCAAACAATCCTTATCCTAAAGAAGTTGTCGATAAATTAGAGAAGACTAAATTTATACAAGTTGCCTTTACCGGACTTGATCATGTGGCACTCGAGAGCGCAGAAGAGAAGTCTATTGAAGTTAAAAATGCCGCAGGATATTCAGATCAAGCGGTAGCCGAGCTCGTCATTGGGCTTACGCTTGATGTGTACCGAAAAATCACCAAGGGTAATGCTCATATTCGACAAGGTGGCGATTCTCAAGGCTTTATTGGTCAAGAAATCAAAGATAAGACGGTTGGTATTGTTGGAACTGGTAATATCGGTCTGAATACCGCCCGCTTATTTAAAGCTTTTGGTGCGAAGCTTATCGCGACTTCTCGAAGTGAAAAAGAAGAAGCGCTCGAATTAGGAATAGAGTACTTCGACTTGCACGATATGCTCTCCCAGGCCGATATCGTCACAATTCACCTTCCGCTTAATAAACATACGCAAGGCTATTTCGACGAAGCTGCCTTTGACGCCATGAAAAAGGACGCGATTTTGATTAACGCAGCTCGTGGCCCGATTGTGGACACTCAGGCCTTAATAGAAGCGCTTAAGAGCAAAAAAATAGCTGCTGCTGCCATTGATGTTTATGACAACGAACCTCCGCTTGATCCACAAAGCGAGCTCTTTACCTTAGATAATTTAATCACAACCCCTCATGTTGCCTACTATACAAAAGAGGCTATGGTACGACGAGCTGAAATTGCCTTTAGTAATGTTTTGGATTTTGTTCATCAAAATGCTTAAAGTTCGCGAGCTCGACTTATCTTGCGTTATACTTTTGAGATGCATGTAAATGTCTGCTTTGAGGGGAGAAATCTTGGCAGATTATAAATATAAACGGGTCTTGTTGAAGCTTTCTGGTGAAGCGCTCATGGGCGATGCTGGTTATGGTATCGATCCAAAAGTAACTGACGAGATAGCAAAGCAAGTTGCCGAAGTTTCGCGCGATGGGGTAGAAGTTGCCGTTACCGTTGGAGGCGGCAATATCTTTAGAGGCCTTGCAGGCTCTGCTCGTGGCATGGACCGAGCTCAGGCCGACTATATTGGTATGCTTGCTACCGTTATGAACGCACTCGCACTCCAAGATGCCTTTGAAAAGCACGGGATAGTAACTCGCGTGATGAGCGCCATTGAGATGAATCAAGTTTCAGAAACCTATATTCGTCGTCGTGCTATCCATCATCTTGAAAAAGGCTATGTAGTTATCTTTGCTGCAGGTACAGGAAACCCATATTTTACGACCGACACAACAGCTGCCCTTCGTGCTTGTGAAGTTGGAGCCGATGTTATATTAAAGGCAACAAAGGTCGATGGAGTGTATGATAAAGACCCAGTTAAGCACAGTGATGCAGTTAAGTTTGACACCGTATCGTATTTAGATGTTATTGCTAAAGACTTACGAGTTATGGACACGACTGCAACGGCGCTTGCTATGGATAATAATATGCCCATAATAGTTTTCAACTTAAACGTTGATGGAAATATAAAACGCGTGCTTCAAGGAGAATCAGTTGGCACGGTCGTAGTAGGAGAGAGAGCATAATGAGCGAGATTACTGATCAAGCCAAAGCCCAAATGGAAAAGTCTCTTGAGGCTTTAGCGAACAACTTTTTAAAAATTCGTACGGGTCGTGCAAACGCAAATACCTTAGCAGATATCAAGGTCGATTATTATGGAGTTGAAACTCCTGTAACACAGCTTGCAGGCATTAAAACCCCTGAAGCTCATTTGTTAGTTATCGAGCCATGGGATAAATCTTCCTTATCTGCCATTGAAAAAGCGATTTTAAACTCCGATTTAGGCATTACTCCAAATAATGATGGAAATGCAATTAGACTTCCTTTTCCAAGTCCAACTGAAGAGCGTCGTCGTGAACTTGTAAAAGAGTCATCTGCACTTGCTGAAGATGCTAAAGTTTCAGTTCGAAATATTCGCCGTGATGCAAACAACAAGTTAGATCGCGCTGAAAAAGACGGAGATATCTCGGAAGACATTACTCATCGTGAAAAAGATGTCGTTCAAAAACTTACCGACACCTATGTTGAAAAAATTGATGAGATGCTTAAAGAAAAAGAAGCCGAGGTCATGGAGATTTAATGCCTAAGGGCACTATTGACACAGGGTATTTTTCTGAACTTCCTGAAGATATCAATATAGCGAACTTAAATCCCGAGCTTTTTCCTAAGCACATTGCAGTTATCATGGACGGCAATGGTAGATGGGCGAAGGCTCGGGATGTTTCACGTACACAAGGCCATAAAGCTGGCGTAAAAAGTTTACAAGAATTCATAACTGCTTGCGTAAAACTTGGTATCGCACACGTGAGCGCCTATGCTTTTTCAACTGAAAATTGGTCACGCCCTAAGCTTGAAGTTAAAGCTTTGATGACGATGTTTGCAGCTGAAATAGAAAAACAAATGCCTCTTTTAATGGAAAATGGAGTTCGCCTTCATTTTTTAGGTGCCATTGATAAGCTCCCAGAAAATGTTCAAGAATCCTTTGCACGTGGAATTGAACAAACTGCTCATAACACGAAACTTACCCTACATTTAGCGGTAAATTATGGTGGTCGCCAAGAAATTAGCCATGCTGTTACTCGTCTTGCTCGTAAAGTTTCCTTGGGAGAACTTAAACCTGAAGAAATTACGCTCGAACACATTGAATCTGAGCTCGATACTGCAGATATTCCAGATCCCGATTTATTAATCAGGACTTCTGGCGAAATGCGAATTTCTAATTTCTTATTATGGCAGCTTGCCTATACCGAATTTTATATGACCGATGTATTATGGCCCGATTTTACTCGCTACGATTTGCTTCGCGCACTTTTGAGCTATCAGAAGCGCGAAAGGAGGTTTGGCGGTCTTGGCTAATCAAGAGCAACAAACCGATATATATGAGCTTGACGAAAAATTACGAGAGCTAAAAGAAGACGAAGCAAAGTTGGATGAGACGATTCGTCAAGTTGAAGAGCATCTCTTAGTAAAGGGTGGTTCTCCTAGAGAAAACCCACGTTTTCTTCGTATTAAGTCCTTTTGGCTAAGAGTCTTTTATGGATGCATTTATGTAGCCCTAATCATTGCAGCTACCTTATATTCAGATACAACGCTCGCACTTTTACTTGCAATATTTGCAGGTCTTGATGCGTTTGAGTTCTATCGCATGGCGCGACTTCGTTCACGTACGGTCTCCTTTGTTGTTGGAATTCCTTCTGCAGTCCTCTTCCCTTTAGCAGCACTTTTGGGACCCGATGCAATTTATGCGGTAATTTTACTTTCGCTTCTTGCGCTTTTAACCTGGTTTATTTTGGATACGCGCACACGAATTATGGATGTTGCCTACACCTTTTTTGGTGCAAGTTATACCGGTCTCATGCTTGCTGCCTTGGTATTAATTCGCAGTGCGGCTCATTCAATAAGTGGGGGAGTACTCTTTGGAGTATATGTAGAAGCACAGGTGTTAGCAGGGATTTTTACTGCAGGAATCTTTGCTTCAGTATGGGCAAATGATAGTTTCGCCTATCTTGTTGGCTCTTTATTCGGCAAACATAAGATGGTTCCAAAAATATCACCTAAGAAGACCTGGGAAGGCTTTTATGCAGGAATAGTAGGCTCGCTTATTATATGGCTTTTGATGCTCTTGATTCCGGGTACGAATCTTACACCAGTCATAGCAATACTTTCAGGATTGTTATGTGGAGCAGTAGGTGTTATCGGAGACTTAGTTGAAAGTCGAATTAAACGTTCAAGCGGCGTTAAGGACTCTGGTAGTTTGATACCAGGTCACGGTGGGATGCTTGATAGAACCGATTCACTGCTTTTGGTTGGCATTACAGCCTACTTTATTTTAAAACTTGGTGGTGTTTTGTGATTTTTGATAAGAAAAAACGGATTGCTATCCTAGGTGCAACTGGATCTATTGGAAGGCAAACCTTAGATGTTGTAAGGCAGCATGCTGATGAAATCGAGATCGTCGCATTGTCTGCACACTCGAGCGTGCGTGAACTTATCATGGCAGCTCATGAGTTTCATGTTGATCATATTGCCTTTTCATCAAAGGATGTTAAAGATAATCCAGGACTTATGGATATGCCTTCTCATGCAACAGTTGGCATTGGTCATGAGGCACTCTTAGATATCGTGCACCTTCCCGAGGTTGATATTGTAGTTAACGCCCTCGTTGGTGCTGCAGGACTTCGTGCAAGCTATGAGACGCTTAAGCTTGGTAAGGTTTTAGCACTTGCCAATAAAGAATCTCTGGTTGTTGGCGGCGATATCTTAATGCCCTTAACAGGTGGACTCAAAGAGCTGTTGCTTCCGGTCGACTCTGAACATTCTGCTATTTTTCAATGTCTTGAAGGCGAAGATCACTTCGATATTTATCGAATATGGCTTACCGCATCTGGTGGACCTTTTTTCGGTAAAAAATTCGAAGAGCTCGAGGACATAACTCCAATGGATGCACTTGCTCATCCAAACTGGAGTATGGGCAATAAAATCTCTATTGATTCCGCGACCTTAGTAAACAAAGGTCTTGAGGCAATCGAGGCAAAGCATCTTTTTAATATTGATTTTGAACAAATTAAGATTGTCATTCAAAGGCAAAGCGCCATTCATTCGATGGTTGAATTCCAAGATGGATCGATCAAGGCGCACCTTGGTGCAACCGATATGCGTATCCCAATACAATATGCGCTTTCATATCCAAACCGTTGGGAAACTCCTGCTGAGCGCGTTGATTTTGCTCAAATTGCTCATCTTGATTTTTATGACCCGGATTATCAGGCATTTCCTGCTTTATCCGCAGTGCTTGAGGCTGGTAAAAAAGGCGGAACCTTACCTGCAGCTATGAACGCAGCAAACGAAGTGGCAGTAAATTATTTCTTAAAGACCCAGATTGGCTTTAATGACATAGCTCGCGTTGTTACGCACGCAGTTGAGCACAATTCTGCAGACACGGTTGAATCAATAGACCAGCTTGAAGCGGTTGACAAGGCTGCACGCCTTCAAGCACAGGAATTTATAAGAAAACTTATGAGGTAACTTTGGATACAGTTTTAACCATATTTTGGGGACTCCTCATCTTCTCTTTTCTCGTATTTATTCATGAAGGTGGACATTTTTTAGCAGCTCGTGCCTTTGGCGCACGCGTGCTCGAATTTTTTATCGGTTTTCCCTCACAAGCTCAGCTTGCCTTTAATTCTAAAAAAATAGGCACCCGATTTGGCGTTACGCCGCTCTTGTTTGGAGGCTATGCTCGCATATCAGGTATGGATATGGGAGAGCCTAACCCGAATCTTTCAGCTGTTTTGCAAGTGATTAATGTTCGTGGCGAAGCAAGCGTGGCAGATGTAGCGCATATTCTTTCTTTAAGTAATCAAGACGCTGCCGATGCCTTAGTTAACTTAGAATCTTGGGGCTCGATTCGCGTTAAACCTGGCATGCACATCGATACAAACCAGGAGAAAACCCTATATCAAACGATGGCTCGTGATAGTTCAGGTCGTACTATTTATGATGGCGCACAGTTAGGTGCGCTACAAAATGAGGCAGGAGAGCCTTATTTAAGCGATCTGAGCTCTGAAGATCAATTTGCCTTCGAGCGCAAACAAACCTATGTGGGACTTTCTCCTTTAAAACGAATTATTGTGCTTCTTAGCGGCATCATCATTAACCTGCTTTTTGCTTTCATTATTTTTGTAGCCGTCTTTATGGTATCGGGCGTTGCTCTGATTGATGCAAGCATCAAAGAGGTACAGGCCGATTCAATTGCTGCTACTCAAGGAATAGAGGCTGGCGATACCATCCTCTCTATTGCCCATGAACCAATTGATTCAGGAAAAGACCTGCTACAAGCCCTGCAAAACGCCAAAGGCAAGGGTAGTTTTGAAATCGTATACCTTGATACAAGCAATAATAAAGAAATAACTTTTAATACAGAACTTAAGAGTGATGAAACTTTAGGTATCGTTCTTGATTCTCATCTTGAAAAACAAGGCTTTGTAAGTTCTGCGAAACTTGCAGTAGAAAATATGGTTTTTACGGCAATCGCGATAGCAAATTTGCTCAACCCGGCTCGTTTCATGGATACCATATCGCAATCTTCGAGCGTAATTGGTATTGCAGTTTTAGCTAAGGATGCAGCTCAAGCGGGTTTCGTTCCGTTTCTTACGCTGGCAGCAGCAATTTCACTTTCTTTAGGTTTGATGAACCTCCTACCAATTCCTCCACTTGATGGTGGTAAGGTGCTTATAGAAATCATTCAAGCAGCTATTGGAAGACCAATTTCACAAAAGACCCAAGTTGGCATCTCTTTACTTGGAATTGCTTTTTTCATAGTCTTGTTTGTAATACTGCTTGGACAAGATATTTCTCGTATAGCTAGCTAGAGAAAAGCTTTGAGGAGTGATTGTTAGTATGCTTGCTCGGGAAGCTACGCGCCAGGTGATGGTGGGCAAGGTTGCAGTTGGAGGAGGAGCTCCAGTTGTTGTGCAATCAATGTGTTCCACCGACACCCAAGACACTCAGCAAACACTTGCACAAATTCATGAGCTTGCTGAAGCGGGCTGTGAACTTATTCGTGTTGCCCTGCCTAGTAAAGCTGCTCTTAATAGTTTTGAAGAAATTTGTAAAAAATCTCCGCTACCCGTCATTGCTGATATCCATTTTAGTTCCACGCTTGCCCTTGCGGCGGCCGACTTAGGAGCAAGCGCGCTTAGAATTAACCCAGGTAATATTGGGTCTATGGATAAGGTCGACGAAATTATTGAAAAAGCGAAAGAAAAAGATATCCCCATACGAATTGGGGTGAATGCCGGCTCTCTTGATCCTTATTACCGAGAGCAAGGAGGCTGGCTTCTGCCCGATAAACTTGTGGCATCCTCAAAAGCTGTTGTAGAACATTTTGAGCTCAATGGTTTTTATAATATTGTGCTTTCTGCTAAAGCTCATGATGTTTTGTCCACACTAGAAACTTATGAGCGACTCTCGCACGATCTGCCGAAAATCCCACTTCATCTTGGAGTTACTGAAGCTGGTACTTTTAGGCAGGGTACGGTTAAATCATCTATTGGTATTGGCAAGCTCTTGCTTGACGGTATAGGGGACACCTTTCGTGTGTCGCTAACCGCCGATCCTATTGAAGAAATAAAAGTTGCCTGGGATATCCTTTCTTCAATTGGCTTGCGCCGCCGCTTCCCCGAGCTCGTATCTTGCCCTACCTGTGGTCGCTGCAAGGTGAATTTAGTTCAAATCGCTCAAGATGTCGAGGCTCGACTTGCAAAGCTTGCGCTGCCTATTAGTGTTGCGGTCATGGGTTGTGTGGTGAATGGTCCTGGAGAAGCACGTGATGCCGACATTGGCGTTGCTGCAGGCGATGGAATCGGAACCATATTTGTCCAAGGTGAAGTCGTGAAAAAAGTCCCTGAATCGCATATTATTGATGCTTTGTTTGAAGAAATTGCACTTCGATTCCCACTTGCAGACGATAAATAAGCTAAGCTTAAGTACTTACATTTTCTTTGAAAGGAAAGCTCAACGTGTCACAGTACATCAAAATGAGTGCGCTTTATGCCCCAACACTTAAAGAGGATCCTAACGAGGCAGAACTTGCATCGCATCGCCTCTTGCTAAGAGCCGGTATGATTCGCCGTCTTGCTGCAGGAATTTACAGCTATTTGCCTCTTGCTTGGCGCGCAATTAAAAAAGCTGAACAAATCGTCAGAGAAGAAATGGACGCAATTGGCTCTCAAGAAATTTTGATGCCTATCGTTCAGCCAGCAGAACTTTGGCATGAGTCTGGTCGCTGGGATGACTACGGACCGGAGCTTATGAGATTAACTGATCGCCATGATAGGGCTTTTGCGCTAGGGCCTACCCATGAGGAAGTTATTACTACGCTCGTGAAAAATGAGCTTAAGTCATACAAGCAACTTCCTGTTCATATGTATCAAATCCAAACGAAGTTTAGAGACGAAATTCGCCCACGTTTTGGTCTTTTGCGCGGCCGCGAGTTTGTTATGAAAGATGCCTATTCTTTTGACGTAAGCGAAGAGGCGCTTGACAAGACTTATCAAGCCTATAAGGGTGCATACGAGCGAATTTGCGAGCGTATGCGCATAGATTACCGCGCTGTGCAGGCTGATTCAGGACAAATTGGTGGTAGCGAAACCATTGAATTTATGGCACTTGCTGAATCAGGAGAAAGCGACTTGCTCTTTTGCGACTGCGGTTTTGCAGCCGATGCAGAAGCTGCGACTGCGGGCATTCAAGTTGAAAGCTATAAAGATGGTGAACTTCTAGAAGAACATACTCCTAACATTAAGACTATCGAAGGGCTTGCTGAATTTTTACACATTAAAACGAGACAAACCGTCAAGGCTATGGCTCTTATAGATTCTGATGGCAATAAGGTGCTCGCCTTTATCCCAGGAAGCCACGAGCTCAACGAGATTAAAGTTTCAGCCGTATTAGGCAATAACTTCAGAATTATGGAAGATGAAGACTTACAAGAAGCTTCACTCGTAAAAGGATTCATTGGTCCTATTGGTATGAAGGATAGGGGAATTAGAACGATTGCCGATGTTTCACTTAAGGAGCTGCCATACTGGCTCGTAGGTGCAAATAAAGCAGATTACCATATGTCGGGTGCTACACCAGGACGAGATTTCGATGAACCAGAATATTTCGACCTTGCCCTAGCGCAGGAAGGGGATAGTTGTCCTCAATGTGGGCATGAGCTTCAAAGTGCGCGCGGTATCGAAATCAGTCAAATTTTTAAACTGGGCACGAAATATTCAGAGTCACTCCAAGCTCACTTTGTCGATGAAGACGGAGAAGAAAAGCCTTTCGTAATGGGTTGTTACGGCGTAGGTGTAAGCCGTAGTGTCGCTGCTGTAATTGAGCAGTATCACGATGAATATGGCATTAAGTGGCCGGTAAGTATTGCTCCGTATGAAGTGAGCGTTATTGCCTTGTCGGTGGACGAAAACATTGTGTTCCCAGTAGCCGAAAAGCTTGCACAGGCCTTTGATGACAATGGCATCGATGTTGTCTTAGATGATCGTAATGAACGTGCAGGTGTTAAGTTCGCAGATAATGACCTGATGGGCTTTCCATACCAAGTAATTTGTGGAACGCGCAATATAGAGAAGGGTCAAGTCGAGCTTAAGGATCGTCATACGGGCGAAAAAGAGCTTATCGACATTGATAAGGTTGTAGACTATTTAAGTGAAAAGATTAAAGCTCAACGTTAGGCTTATTAAGGACTTGTATGCAAGCAGACTATGACCGACTAGATGCAGAATCTATTCTCAGATATGCCCAACAGCTTGTTGGTCATAGTCTTAAGCCAAATTTTTTATCTGATTACTACAGCAGTACCGCTTGCAGTAACTAAAATCATATTATTGTTGGTACCTAAGACCTCATAGTCTATATCTACTCCAACTATAGCGTTAGCACCTATATCTGAAGCGCGTCGTTGCATTTCATTAAGCGCTCCCTTACGTGCTTTTTCAAGCTCTCCTTCATAAGAGACGCTTCTGCCGCCTATAAAGTTAGTGATGCCAGCAGCGAAGTCTTTCACAACGTTAATACCTTGAATAACCTCGCCAAATACGAGATCTTTGTACTCAACAATTTCGAATCCAGAAACTGTTGGAGTCGTCGTTATAAGCATGAATTTCCCCCAAACATATATTAAAAAGTTCTGAGAAGCGTTTACCCTTTTTCGACAGATAAAAAGATGTAATCCAAGCTTTCTCATGAAAGCGCTAGATAAATATAAGGTGATTTTTGTATTTATCTTAATAAGAGATAATCTAGACTTACAATCATTCTTGACTCGCGATAAATAATACCCTATTCTCAAAAATGATAAAAAGCAGGGGGAGGCTTTTTCTTAGTGAACGACGAACACGCTACGGCGTCATCTTTAACTCATAGCTTAGAGCTCGCAAGGAGAAATAAACGAAAAGGGGCTCTTTTTTTACTTGCACTTGCTGTTCTTATGCTTGTGCTCGTTTGCATTTCTCTTATGCTTGGTCGCTATCCAATTGCGCCTCAAGATGCATTTAAAATGCTCTTTTACCATGTCTTGCCAATAGACGTTACCTGGACAGAACAAGCAGAAATTCTCTTTTATAATGTGCGGCTTCCACGCATTATCATGGCGCTTATGGTTGGCGCTTGCCTTTCTGCTGCTGGTGCTGCATTTCAGGGAACCTTTCAAAATCCGCTTGCGTCCCCTGATATCCTTGGTGCATCCCAGGGTGCGGCCCTTGGTGCAGCCATAGCTATACTTATGGGCCTGAATGCTTATTCAGTTTCTATGATGGCATTTGTCTTTTCGATGACCACAATCATCATCGTTTTTATTATTTCGTCTCGAGCTAAAGGCAACCGCATTATGGTTACCGTTCTTGCTGGAGTAATGGTAAGCTCACTTTTTTCATCGGCAGTTTCCTTTACGAAATTAGTAGCCGATCCAACAGACCAGCTTCCTGCAATTACCTACTGGCTCATGGGATCGCTTACCAGCGTGCGCCTTGAAGATGACCTGATAGTATTTTTGCCCCTTTTGCTGGGTTCTACGGTCCTCTTAGCAATGCGCTGGAAAATTAATGTACTTACGATGGGTGATGATGAAGCTGCAACTATGGGCGTAAATGCTCGTGCTATCCGAGCTATAGTTGCCCTAGCTGCAACCCTTCTCACGGCAACCTGCGTTTCGGTTACCGGTATGATTGGCTGGGTTGGTCTCGTTATTCCGCATTTATCTCGTATGGCAATAGGTGCAGACTACAGAATTTTAATGCCTACAAGCATGCTTATGGGAGCTAGTTTTTTATTGCTGGTAGACAATGTTTCAAGGCTGGCCTCAACGTCAGAGATTCCAATTGGTATTTTAACTGCCTTTATTGGCGCACCATTTTTCCTCTACCTGATTACTAGGGAGAAGAGAAAATGAGTTTAGCTGTTAAAAATCTGAGTTATGCCTATGGTAAGCATGAAGTATTACATGATTTATCATTCGAAATCGAAGACGGAATGTTGGTTAATGTCCTAGGTCCTAACGGGGTAGGTAAGTCGACTCTGTTCAAATGCATGCTTGGACTTTTGCCAAATTATTCTGGGGAAATATTTGTCAATGGAAAAAACCTCAAAAGCTTAAACATTAAAGAACGCTCGAGAGAAATTGCCTATATTCCACAAACTCATGCGTCAATTTATGACTTTAGAGTTCTTGATGTCGTTCTTATGTCTACAGGAAATAATTTAGGAGTCTTGGCAACTCCATCTGAAAGCCACGTGAATCGCGCCTTAGATGCACTTGATAGAGTTGGAGTTGTTGAATTATCAGACAGGCCTTTCACGCAAATTTCAGGTGGTCAGCAGCAACTTGTCTTAGTTGCTCGTGCCATTGCGCAAAATGCCCGTACGATCATTATGGATGAGCCTACGAGTGCGCTTGATTTTGGTAATACCGTCAGGATTTTATCGACCGTAAGACAATTAGCGCGCGATGGTTTGTCCATTATTCAAAGTACTCATCAACCAGATCAAGCTTTTTTATATTCAGATAAAACGATGGTGATTAATAAAGGCCGACTACACGCCTTTGCGCCACCCAAAGAGATACTTACGAGCACGCTGGTGAGCGAAATTTATAAAGTCGACATTGAAGTAAATTCGCTTTACGAAGACCGCGTGCGCGTGTGTATACCAATAAAAGAAGTGCAAGAAAGATAGAAAGGTGGGGGACATGTCAAGTTCACCAAAAGCACTAAGCAAAGCTTTTAAAATGATGCTCCTTGCATTATTTACTATTTGTTTTGCTTTTGTTTTATCCGCTTGCGGACAACCAGCTGCAGACACTGCAGCTCCCGCTGAAGAGCAGGCTCAAACAGCCACAACGCCTGAGCCACAGCCAGCTGCTCCTGAAAAAGAAAAGGATGCAGATAAGGAACAGGCAGCTAACGAGTCAGGTACAGTTAAATTTGTAGATGACTTAGGCCGCGAGGTTGAAGTACCTGCTAACATCACTAAAATTGTACCATCTGGTCACACCGCAACCCAAGTTCTTCTAACTATGGCTCCAGAGAAACTTGTTGGTTTATCTCAAGAACTAAGCGATAGCCAAATGAAGTATCTTGACGGTGTTCAAAACAAAGACCTTCCAGTATTTGGTGCTGCTTTCGGTTCTAAGGGCGACCTTAACAAAGAGGCTGTAGCTGCTGCTGGCGGTCAAATTCTTATCGATACTGGTGAGCCAAAAGACGGTATTGGCGATGATCTTGATGCACTTCAAGAGCAACTCGGCATTCCATGTGTTTTCATTAACACCCCACTTGATGGTTGGGATAAGGCTTATCTTAAATTAGGTGAGCTTTTAGGTAATGAGGATCGTGCTAAAGAATTAGCAGACTACTGTGCAAACGCTTACAAGACCACCACTGAAGCTATGGCTAAAATCCCTGAGGCAGATCGTGCTAATATGGCATACCTCTTAGGTGATGCAGGCTTAAATGCTATTGCTAAAACTTCTTATCAAGGCGCCGTTGTCGACATGGTTGCTAATAACGTAGTTGTTGTTGAGAAGGCAAAAGGTTCAGGTATGGGTAACGAGATTTCACTCGAGCAAATCTCAAAATGGAACCCAGAAGTTATTGTTTTTGCACCTAAGAGCATCTACGGCAGCGTAAAAGACGATCCAGTATGGTCAAAAATTGCTGCAGTTGAAAATGACAAGGTATACGAGGTTCCTGGTAAACCTTGGAACTGGCTCAATGGCCCTCCAACCATTAACCAAGTAATGGGTATGCAATGGCTCCCACGCCTGTTATATCCAGATGCATTTGATGACAGCATTGAGGATGTAACCAAGAGCTATTACAAGACTTTCTATCAACACGATTTAACTGATGAGGAATTATCAGAACTTCTTAAGAATGCTAAATAATATTGGATAAACAATAGTATTGTTGCTAGCATAGTGTTGTAAACTTTTACAGGTGCGCAGGCTCAAGTGTTTGTGCACCTGTTTTCTTGTGTAGAAGGAGAATTATCGTGGCGCTTAAAAGAACGTTTGATGAAGACTTAGAAATCGCTGTCAATTTTCATGGGCATCTATGTGCCGGACAAGTTATAGGTACGCGTTTATGTCGAATTGCACTCGAATATTTCGGCATAGATGAGCCCGAGACCTATCGTGATTTAATTGCAGTTTCTGAAACTGACCGCTGTCTTGCCGATACCTTAATTTCAGTTGCTCATTGTCATCCAGGACGTCGTCGTTTCAAAATGTATGATTATGGAAAAATGGCTGCTAGTTTTTATGATATTCAGTCAGGTAAAGCGATTAGAATTGCATCAAAAACTACGCCTCAGCCCGTAAAAGGAAAAGACGACGTAAAAGAGTTCTTTCTAGCAATGCCAATAGAAGATCTCTTCACGATTCAAGTAATTGAATTACCGCTCACACAGTATGATTTACCTGGTAAAAGTCGTGTTTCTGTTGAATGTGTTCAGTGTGGTGAAAAAGTTACTGATGGTCGTTTTATCGATCTTGATGGTGATAAATATTGCCAAACTTGTGCCTTTGATAGCTCATACTATCGCGTAATTCATGATTTAGAATTGCACTAATATTCAAGAACATATTTTACTTTAAGGTGGTTTTTGATATAGTATTCAAATCACCTTTGTGGGGGTATAGCTCAGCTGGGAGAGCGCATGGCTGGCAGCCATGAGGTCAGGGGTTCGAACCCCCTTACCTCCACCATCTTTAATATACTGTGCTGCTACACTTGTATGTAAGCTTAAAATTCGTTTAGATAATTGACTCTTAATTTGGAACTTATTAGATGGGCTTGCTCTATGCATAGGCTTCGCGCAGAAAAATTAGATACCTTACATCCCGTAAACTATGCCAATACTATAAAAAGCTTAGAAATGTCCTATCGTCATTTAAGCGAGCTAGACTCAGAAGAAAGTATTGCACCTAACTATTGTGTAGAGGTAGAATCCAAGTATTTTTTTGTGGATTATAAAGAACAACTTGTGATTGATCGTGAATCTGGACATATGCACTACGGTAAGTCTTTTGATTTATTAACCCGTACAAGTCAAAAATATCTTGCAGAAGATGAAATCATAGATTTTCTTGACACCTTGTCTAGGTTTAATTTTTCACAGATTAAAGAGTCTGCTTCAATCCAGCTTGAAAATCCTTCTGAGCTTTTTGAGTATGACCTTACTATTTTCTGGGCATTTGGGGAGAAAGAAATAATTAAAGCTACCTTTGACGAAAAAGGTGTACCAGTTCAATGGACAAGCTTAATTGCAAAGCTTCATAGCTTTGTAGCATCTTTCGACTATACAGAACTCTTTGATGTGCAGATTTATGGCAGGATAAGGCGAAAGGAAGGTCAACTAATCTATTGCAAAGTTAGTTTTGAAGAAGACGGTCCTCTATATTATTATCTCGCCGATGAAGATGTGTATAAAGAAGGTGACCTCGTTATAGTTCCTGTGGGGCCTGATAATCGCGAAGCACAAGCATACATTAGGTCAATCGAGTATTTCAGTCCTGAAAAAGCGCCGTATCCAATTGAAAAGACAAAACATATACTAGGCAAGTACGAATCATCGCACTAAGATTTTTGGCTCTAAAACCTCATCAGGAACATCCCAAACCATATTTTGTGCAACGTCAATTTCCTCAAAATACTGTTTGGGGTCTTTTTTGATAAAGTAGGCAAACATTTCTGCTGCAGCTCGAGCATCGTCTAAAGCACAGTGTGCATTCTCTAAGTCAATCCCTAAGTGTTCTGCAATAACACCAAGTTTATAGTGTGGCAAAGTTAAATATTTTTTAGCAAGCACAATAGTATCAATCGCAGGAAGAGGGTCTCCGAAGGTATGCAGGCCTGCGTTTTGGAATGCCTTCGTCAAAAAAGGAACATCAAAACTCGTATTGTGTGCGACAAGAGGCGCTCCTGCAATCATCTTATACACGAAAGGAGCGATGTCTTCAAAGCTTGGTGCATCCTTAATCATTGGAAGGGTAATGCCGTGTACATGAGTAGCACCAACATCAATACCTTCGCCTGGGTTTACGAGCGTTTGCCATTCTTTATCAAGCTTGCCTTCTGGGCTTACGTGCACGATTCCTATTTCTATAATCTTATCAACTTCAGGCCTCATGCCATTTGTCTCTAAATCTAAAACGTAAAAGCCAGGATTGTCAAAAAGCGCTCCAATTCCAAATGGCATAGTAAATCCCTTCTAAAGCAAAAAATAATTTGTATTGTTTTTAAGATTGTGCCCAAATATATCAAATAATGGGAAGGAGTTCACTAAGTCAAAGAAGATAATAAGACCTACACGTATTTGAAGTATTGCGCCTATTGGAGGTAAGTTTAATGGAAAGAACTGGCTTTAAGATCGGAAATGATGACATAGTACTTTTAGGAACTGAACTTAAAGTAGGGGACAAAGCAAAGGACTTCACCCTCACAGGCCTTGAAATGCAAGACGTCAAACTTTCAGACTATGATGATAAGATCAAACTTATTTTTTCAGTTCCATCCTTTGATACTCCTATATGCCAGCTTGAAATAGTTCGTTTCAATAAAGAAGCTGAAAAATTAGGAGACGAACTTGTTCTTATGGCGGTATCAGCTGACTTACCATTTGCACAAAGTCGTTTTTGCCAAGCAAAAGAGATTTCTAACTTAGTGGTTGCCTCCGATCATAAAGAAATGGATTTCGGAAACAAGTTTGGCACCCATATGAAAGACCTTCGTTTAGAAAATCGTTCTGTCTTTGTGTTATCCAAGGATAATACCGTTACGTATGTAGAATATGTAATACAAAACGCAGATCATCCTGACTACGACAAAGCGCTTGATGCAGCACGTGAACTGCTGAAATAGCATTTTAGCGAGTATGTAACTCCCTTCGTGAAATTTCACAACTTGTTCTTAATTCAAGCTTGAATTTAGCTTATTATGGACAAAGTGAATTAACGGTTTTGACTTCAAAGGGAGCAAGACTTTTGTTACATACTCGCCAACTTCGCAAGTTTAATAAATGTGCGTTGAAATATAACTTATATCAAGAATTTCTTTCATGTATCGACGATTTAATTAGTCATCCTGAAGTTCAGAAAATGGCAGATTTTCCTCATCATGGGGACACCAACACCTTTGATCATGTTTTAAGCGTTTCATACTACACGTTTTATTACTGCAAGAAGCTCAAGTTAGACTATCGTGCAGGAGCGCGTGCAGGACTTCTTCACGACTTATTTTTATACGATTGGCATACACAAGAAGAGCCAAAATTGGTTCACACCTTTAACCATCCTTTAATAGCTTTAGAAAATGCTCGAAAATATTTTGAGCTCTCTGAGCGTGAAGAGGAAATGATTACCATGCATATGTATCCTATGGTAAAAGGTTTAAAGAAGCCAAAATTTAAAGAAACGCATATTATTGCACTGGTCGATAAACTGTGTGCAGTTTCAGAAGTAATGCATGCAATGCCGAAGCTTGTCGAGCGCCGTTTGGAAAAAATTGCGCTGGGAGAAGCGTATAGCGAAGGTTTAATTGCTGTAGAGAGAGCTTAATTGCTCTCTCTTTCTTTTTCAGCATCTTCTTTTTCGTAACCCTCAATAATTTCTATAAATCTTTCAGAAGCCAAAGCGCTTGCCTCTTGTTCAATCTGAAGATATGCATTGAGAAGTCTATAGCCATCTTCCGTTAAATCAGAGCCGTGAGCACCGTGACGCGAAATCAAATCAACTTTGACATGACTTTCTGCTTCTTTCACAAGTCTCCAGGCCTTTGAATAAGCCATATTCATTGATT
>JAUNLE010000024.1 GCA_030532415.1 Coriobacteriia bacterium
ACTTGCTATTACAGGAACCTTAAGCGCAAAGGCTTGCAGTACAGAAATATTAAGACCCTCTGAAAGGGAAGGCATTACAAAGATGTCTATCGAGCTTAGAAATTCTTGTGCATCTTGATAGCCTAAAAATAAAATTCTGGATGCTATATCCTCGCCAAACGCTTCTGCTTGTGCGATAAGCTCATCTTTTAGACTACCTTCGCCTGCAATAGCCAAGAGTGACTTAGGGTGAGTCTGAAAAAACTCACGGTAGGCATCCAATAATACAGACAGGCCCTTAACCGACTCAAGTCGGCCCAAATATCCAATAACTGGGTAGGCGTCAAAGCGAGCAATAAGTGGAAGTTTCTCAAGTAAATTTTGACGCGCCTCATACTGATCAAAGGGCAAACCAGGATGTATGACCGTAATTTTTTCTTTGTCCACCCCTACAGCTTCAAGCTGAGAAGCTATGAGCTTAGAGACACAAAGATAGGCGTCTACCTTAGGATTTTGCATCTTTCTTACGAGTGATCGTGAGAAACTATCAAGCTTAGCCCTAAGCGAGCTTGATTTCTTCAAAGCTTCAACTTCAATTTGCTGGGTGTGTATAAGGGTGTGCGCATTCGTATCTTTCGCGAGCGCCCCAAGAAGGTTTGAATAAAAGCCGGCACCTTGAATGATAAGAGGTGTGTCGCCAAAGGTCTCCTTGAAAAAGGCTTGCATGGATTTTTTTACTTCAAAGGGTTTGTTTTTAGAAAAATCAAGCGCTAAAACATGATCGGAATAATTATAAGCTTCATCAAGAAAGGCGCTTTGCTTTTGACCAACAAAGGCAAGCGAAAAGCCCAGTTCACTTAGGACATTTGCAAGCGCAAAAAGATACAACTCTCCTCCACCCAAAAATTTGTGGGGAAAGTTATCAATAAAAACAATCGGCTTTTGTGTCATAAGAATCCTGGCTGCCTATAGTTTTGTACGCACAAGGTAAATATTCGCACGTTTAGCTTGGCTTACTCATTTTTAAGCATGTTTTTAATGCTCTCGCTCAGTTTTTCGTCTCTTTGTGCCATCTTGATATTTGCCGCAATTAAATTCGCTACAGTACCCGTGTCATAGCCATCGTCTTTGCCTATTACAAGCGCATAGATATCTTCAGTCTCAAGCAAGGTAAGCATGGCATCCGTTAGCTGAATTTCTCCTCCACGACCAGCTTTTGTATCACGTAAGATTCCCATGATGTTTGGGCTCAGAAGGTATCGGCCGAATAAAGCAAGCCTGCTTGGAGCTTCGCCTGGTGCTGGTTTTTCAACCATTGAGTCAAGTTTATACACGCTTCCACGTGAAGTTTTGCTTAGCGCTCCTGAAAGAACTGCCTGTTCATTTTCAATATGTTCAATATAGCTACCAGAAATAATGCCAAAACGAGAAGTTTCCTCTTCGCTTACTTCGATAACCGCAACAACACTTGCTCCCCCATGCTTTTGCGATACCTCATAGAGCATCGGTAAAATGGAGTGATCTGGAACGATTACATCGGCCAGCAGAACATAAAATGGCTCATTTCCAGTCTCTTGAGAAGCGCAATATACTGCATGCCCCAAGCCAAGCGGTGCATGTTGATAAACGGTTGAAATAGGAAGCTGACCTACGTATTCAATCAAATCTGCAAGATCGTGCTTATCTCGCTTGCGAAGGGTATCCTCCAAAAGAATTCGGCGTTGGAAATAATCTTCTATCAGCGGCTTTTCTGGACTGTTTACAATAACGGCTCCTTCAGATGCTGGCGCTGCGTTAGCCTCTTCTACCACGTATTGGATAACTGGCTTGTTGATAACCGGAAGCAATTCCTTGGGCACCGATTTCGTAACGGGCATAAAACGCGTTCCAAGTCCTGCAGAAGGAATAATCGCCTTCATTTATGCTTGCACCCCTTCTTCTTGAGCTTGTTCAGCAAGTCTCTTAAGCTTTCTCATCTCTGGCACTAAAAATGCAGCAACTAAGGCAACAGAGAAAAAGTCGCTGATGGATTCTGCTAAATAAATTGATTGCAAAGCCGAAATGGGAACAAATTTTGGCAGAATTAAAGGAGCAACAAATAAGAGCGGTATTAAGAAGAAAATCTGCCTGGTAAGGGTGAGAAGGGTAGCCTTTAGTGCTTGCCCTGAAGATTGGAAATAATTCGCCCCAATAATTTGATAGGCAATAATAGGCACCACTAATAAATAGAGACGTAAACTTTGGGCCGTGTAATCGATGTGTCTACCTTCAAGACCAAATAATCTAACAAAAACCTCAGGGTAAACCATGATAACGAGCCAAAACACGAACATAATTATGAATGCTGCTAAGATTGCTTTTTTCAAGGTTTCAAGAATGCGCCCATAATTTCTTGCCCCGTAATTGAAACCAAAAATTGGTTGAGCTCCCTGTGCAATACCGACTGCAGGGACAATAGAAAGATAACCAATACGCCCAAGCACGCTCATAGCAGCAAGTCCGCCCGAGGCGCCTACCTCAGCATCTAAGGCTCCATAGGTGGTTATCAAATAGTTTTGAACGACAACGATCAGCGCCATGCCTATTTGCAAAAAAGCCATAGGTACGCCTAGTTTTAGGATATTCAACGAGGTGCTTACATCGAGTTTAAAGTTTTCACGTCTAAGTTTTAGCGGAGAGCGCTTACTGAGAAAAAAAGCAAATACGTACAGAGTAGAGACAACCCATGAACAGCCAGTAGCAAAGGCTGCACCCTTCATACCCCAGGCAAAGACGATAACGAATAGGTAGCCTAAGATGACATTAACTCCAACACCTACAACCATTGTTGCCAGCGCTGTGTTCGGATAACCAGATGTTCTTATAAAATTACTCAGACCAAATGCAAAAATATCGAAAATGCCAAAGAGGATGATGATGGAGAGAAACTCTCGGGCATAGGGCAAAACCTCACTTGTTGCTCCTGAAAAAGTAAGGAGCGGATCGAGGAAGGCTAAAACGAGGACTGCTGCTACAAGATAAAACAAAACCGATAATACGATGGTATTTGCTAGTATTTTTTCAGCCTCTGACTTTTTATGCTCGCCTAACTTGATTGCTGCTAAAGAATTACCACCATAGCCAATCAAAACTGCAATAGCCGCAATTACAATCATGCCGGGAAATACAACCGTAGTTGCTGCTAGACCATATTCTCCAACACCATGGCCTACGTAAATGGCGTCTATAATGTTATACAGCGCTTGGGTAATAAGACCAATGAGCGCTGGAACTGAAAATTCTAAGAGTAATTTAGAAATATCTTGAAAACCAAGACGATTAAATTTCTCATCATTGTCTACTTGTATTGCCTCGGTACTCACGCAGCCTAAACACCCCTTTTATATCCTAGACAAAATATTTCATTGAAACTTTTTTGAACTCACGCGTTGAGTATAAAAACATTTCGGGCTTAAGAGCAATCCCCTTTGCCTGAGCTTCTTGAACAATTCGTGAAGCTACCGCTTCGCACTCTTCAGCAGAATGACCATGAATCATACTATAGAAATTATAGGGCCACGTTGGCGCAGTTTTTCTCTCATAGCAATGACTTACCTCTTTTTGAGAAGCCATAATTTCGCCAACGCTTAAGGCAAATTTCTCGGGCACATCCCAAACGACCATGGCATTGTGCGTAAAGCCCACCTTTTGATGTCGCAAAAGTGCACCAAAACGCCTCATTGTTTTATTAAACTTCCAGTTTTTGACGCGTTGCAAAACAATTGTTTCGCTAATTTCATAACCTAAACTTGCAGCGAGTTTTGCTGAAACCTCTTGAGCCACCTGCTTAAAAGGTCTCTTATACTTCACTAAATCTCCTTGAAGTTGGCGAACCAGTTCTTTATCAAGTTCGCTTAAAGGCTCAACCACAATCTTTCCAGGCTCAACATAACGAGGGGCATTTTGCCTGCTATCCCTCTCATTATTCACATCAAAATTGGTTTGAATCTTAAAGAGTTTTACCGCTGGTAAATACAAAAGATCACTGTAGCCGGTTTTTTCCTTTATCTCTTCTAAGACCATGTGAACGGTGAGCTGATCGGGGGTCGTTAAGGTAAACCATATGTTATAGCGGTTTGGGCGCTCATAGTTATGAGTTACATAGGGGTAGGCATTGATGACTTCAGCAACCTTATCAATATCAGCTTCATTTTCTACCGCTAGAGCGCACAAGGCAGAACTATACCCCAGGTGATTTGCATCAAAGACTGCACCGAGTCGACGAATAATTTTTTCTTCTTTAAGCTTTTGAACCATATCAAAGGCTTCATCTTCACCACTAAAATCATTGAGATTCAGACGTTGCGCAAGCACATCGTACGGGCGATCAACAAGCGGGAAATCCCCTTGTAGTTGATTTAAAAGTTGAGCCTCAAGAGGGCTTAAATTTGACATGTATTTTCCTTATAAAGAGATTTTTCGGGCATGTGCTTTCTTGCCCTCTTCGCGCCATTTTCTTGGTGTATAGGCGCAGTATGGTTCTTCTTGCATATAGTTTCCTGAAATTGCCAATGCGCGGGCGCGACATCCACCACATACTCCTCGGTATTCGCATGCCCCGCATTTGCCTTCGAGCTTAGAGTAATCCCTTAAGTCGTTGAGGACTGGAGAATTTGTCCAAATCTCGTCGTAAGGAATCTCTTTGACATTTCCGCACTGCAAGTTGAAATAACCACAGGGTTGAATATCACCCGTATGGGAGATAAAACAGAAGGTTATACCACCTAAACAGCCTCTCGTAATCGCATCAAGACCATATTGTTCAGCACTCACGCTCGAGCCTTCTTCGAGCGCTTTTTGATGAATGATTCGATAATACTGAGGAGCATCTGTTGGTTTAAAGTGCATGGGTGAAGTTTTTTGTCGCTCATACGCCCAGGTGAGAGCCGTTTCATACTCGTCGGGAGTAAGCTCAACTTCAACTAAATCCTCACCACGACCAGTTGGCACTAATAAGAAAATATGGAAGGCATCGACCTTAAGCGAAAGCGCTAAGTCGTGGAGTTCTTCAAGCAAGTGATAGTTAAGCTTCGTGACGGTCGTATTAATTTGCACGCCAACCCCGTGAGCCTTTGCGCGTTTAATTCCTTCAATCGTTTCTTCAAATGCCCCTTGTTTGCCACGGAACTCATCATGAAGTTCAGCAGTAGGAAAATCAATTGAGACTGAAATACGAGGAACCTTATGGGCTGCTAGGTTCTTTGCCACCTCTTCTGATAGTAAGGTACCGTTCGTTGCAACAACAGGTGAAGCTCCTTTTTCTTTAGAATAGTCAATGATTTCCCAAATATCGGGGCGCAACAGCGGTTCGCCACCAGTCAGAATAAGGATGGGGTTTGTAATTGTGGTAATGGTATCAATCGTAGCTTTTATCTCGTCGGTCGAGAGCTCCCCAGGATAAAAACCGAATTCTGAAGCAGCCCGGCAGTGTGCGCACGATAAATTGCACGAGCGCGTAAGCTCCCAGGCAATAATGCGCGGAGCCTTTATGCCCGTTCTTTCCTCATAAGCTAAAGCGGCTGGTCCGCCACCTGGCCTAAAACCTTGAGAGCGCGATCCGCCGTGCCTTTGTAAACCAGCAGGATGTCCGCCATGGTTTTGTGCATGCGGATGGCCTTGTGCCTTATTCAGATGTTCTTGTCTATGATTAAGCGAAATACCTATTGCTTCTGAACCACAGGGAGCCATAGCCTCGGCAAGAGCCTGCTCGTCAAGTTCTTCTAAGTCTTGGCGCCTTTCATGCTCTTTACTTTCGTTAATCTTCACAGTAGTGATCAACACCCTTATGAGTATCTTCAAGAATCCAGCGGGCGGCCTCTTTTGCATGATAGGTAATGATGAGGTCAGCACCCGCGCGTTTCATGGCCAGTAAGTTTTCAAGTACAATAGCGCGTTCGTCAATCCAGCCCTCTTTAGCAGCGCCTTTTATCAGAGTATATTCGCCTGAAACATTGTAGGTAACAGTCGGAAAACCGAATCGTTCTTTTACGCGCCATAAAATATCAAGGTAGGCAAGAGCTGGTTTGACCATAACAAAGTCGGCGTTTTCTTGAATGTCAAGCTCGACTTCACGAAGCGCCTCATTAGCATTGCCGCAATCCATCTGATAGCCTTTGCGATTGCCGAATTGAGGGGTGGATTCTGCAGCTTCTCTAAAGGGCCCATAATATGCCGATGCAAATTTCGCGCTATATGCCATAATCGGAACATCACTATAACCGGCATCATCTAAGGCTTTTCTTAGCGCACCGACGCGACCGTCCATCATATCTGAAGGCGCAATTATATCGGCACCTGCCTTAACGTGGGATAGCGCTTCTTTAATAAGAAGCTCATGCGATGCGTCGTTATCTACCTTATTATTTTCATCCAAGGCACCACAATGACCATGAGAGGTGTATTCACACATACATACATCGGTGATAACGATCATATCTGGGTCGACACGATGAATCTCAGCAATCGCTTCTTGCACCGCTCCATGAGGATCATAGGATTCACTGCCTACTGGATCTTTGTGATCAGGAATTCCAAAGAGCAAAACTGCACGAATTCCTAGACTTTTTAATTCTAAAATCTCAGGCTCAAGCATATCGATTGAAAAACGATACACCAAAGGCATCGAGGTTATTTCTTCTTTTAATTGATTTCCGTGCTTAACATAGAGTGGGTAAATGAAATCTTTTGTCGTTAAAACGGTCTCGCGAACAAGGTCACGTAAAGTTTCGGTTCTACGAAGACGTCTTGGACGATAGTGCGGATACTGCAAGCTGAAGCCCCCTTTAGTGTAAAAATTATACTCATTATATTAGGAGGCTCAGCTAAATGCTAGTTATTCAGTAACACCTTCGCAATTTCAGTGCGAGCTCTACTAATTTTATTTATTTTTATCAAATTTAATTCGCATATGGTCAATAAAGGTATCGCCAGGGTTTATTGTGTCAAAACCTCTTAAGTTAGGATCATTGTGTTCTAAATCTGAAACTGACTGCGCCTGCATAGGCTCTTGATTATAGTATGCCTCTTGGAGGTTCTGAACTTCTTCTACGTCATACGCAGCCTCATAAGCTTGCGCACCATAGCCTCCTACCGCAGCGTCGGTATAATCGAGAGCGCTTGCCGCCTCTTTTGCATATCTACTACGCAAAAGTAGTGAAACGATAAGACCAATCAGAAGGAGTAAGGAAGTAGCTGCAGCAGCCACTAACACTACCGGTGAGGTCCACCAGTATCCTGGCGTATTTGAACCCCATGAAATACCTTGCATCTCGGCAGGAACATCAGGACTTAAGGCAGTGAGATTTGGACCTGAACCACCTGGGTTTTGAGCTACTGCGACAGCTGAATCGGCGTTGCTCTCTAAGGCAAGAGGGTCAGATGCGGTCTTTGTTTCATTAACGTCAGCCAGATCTTTAATGCCCTTTGCTTCTTCTTCAGCCTTCTTTTTTGCAGCAGCCTTTTTAGCTTCTGCCGCTTTTGCAGCTTGGCGCTGTTTTTCTTGCTGTTCAGCTTTTTTGCGAGCTTCTTCAGCAGCCTTTGCTTGCGCTTGTTCTTCTGCTGAAGGCTGAGCGTTAGGCGTTTGTGATTCGGTATTACCTTGCACTTGACCATTGTTGTTGGTATCGGTCGTATTTTGATTCGCATTGCCCTCAGCCTCGGGTACGAAACCTGCTGGAGGCTCGGCATTTGGTGGTGTGGCATCCGTCGCATATGCAAAGCTTACTGGAGCGAGTGCGAGCGTGCATGCAAACAGAGCTGCTGGTACTACTTTTGAAAGTCGAAAAGTGTTCTGGCTACGTTTCATTTTCTACTCTTTTCGTTAATACTTTACCGATACTCAGGAACATCAAAGGTTAACGTATAGGATGAATAGTCCGCAAAGAATTGAGCTAGATACAGGGTTTGCGTATTGGCCCAACTAATATCTGTCGCATATTCATGCCAAGGTGCCTTATTGTAGCGGGCATTATATTCAGGGTGCCACAACATCTTGTACAAGGTGTTTTGACCACTCATCGTTACATCACGTGGCATCACATAATTTTGGGCAACAAACTTCGCTCCGCCCACAACAGCCTTTGCAACACTCGTCCAACCTTCTTTGTAAGCTTTTTCAGCTCCGCCAAAGAGTGCATTGCTGTCTTTTGCACCAATGCCATAGACGTTGTAAACCTTTACTGCACCAGGGAAACTCGTGTAAGAAACTTGGTTAGTCTTAGGATTAAAGTACACACCCTTTGCAAGGTTAGAGGTACCTTTTCCTGTCTCATGAATTGCATGGCTCATGAGGTACACCTCATTGACTCTATACAAATCTGCAGCTTCTCTAAATGCCTGGCCTTGACCTTCTAACACACCCATGCCTTTAAGCTGCTGATTCATCGCACCTGAAGAAACACCCGTGCTCTTATCAAGACGCAAGAACTGGAAGAAACTTGTTGAACCTTCAGGGAAGTTTGATGGATCCATGTGATACATAACTTGTGAACTTGGAGCATCCACAAAGTTATTGCCGACCCAATATTTATTACCAGCTTGTTTCGTCAGTTGGTTTGCAACTGCTTGTCGAAGTGAAATATTGTATGGCGTCTTGTTTATCACAACTTTAATCGAGCCCATCATAGGTCTGAAATCATTGGCAGACATAAATGCATTAACCGTCGTTCCATTAATGCTTACTGGTGCTGTATACCAACCATTGGCCACATTTTCGGTCTGGACAATCGTGCCCTTGGTCATGGTTGCAATAACACGGCCTCCAACTGCATCATAGAGATTTGATTTCGCTTTTGCGGCAATAAGCCAGCCGTCTTGATTAAGTGAAACTGGTTCTAAGTTTTGAGCTTTGAAGTAGGCATTTTTCTTTGTGCCATCACTGAGACTTATTCTTCCAATATAAAATTCACCATTAAAATCAGCTAGGGTAAGCTGAGTTCCCGCACTATAGCTCTTTAACACTTTTCCATCAGCGCTTGGTGTCGCATAGGCAGATAAGCCGCCCTCTTTAACTTGCAGCCCTAAAAATCCTTCTTTTTTTGGATTTCTTTTTGCTAGTTTATCTTTCTTGAAATATTTCACGACCCCATTAAAGCTCGCCATATTATAAGTGTCGTTAAAGTTTGCATACTGAATTAAGTTACCAGCCTTATAGGTTTGAGAAACATTGGCATTGCTCGTAGGGGCATCATAAATAGAAATATCTGCTAAAAGCGCAGATATTTGAACATTTGAGTTTTGTGCTTGATAAGGCTGTTCTCCGCCAAGTTTAAAAAAGCCTACTTTACCATCGAACTTAGCCCAGGCCCATTCTTTGTTATACATGGCGTATTGGAGCAAACGACCTGTTGGCAAGGTTTGCATAGCTTCAGCAGATTCGTTTGGATACGGGTAAACTTTTTTATCCTTTAAAAGGGAAACAACGACCTCATCGTTTGAACTACCTATGGAAGTTTCAATCTCATCGCGATGAACATATCCACTTAATTCAATGCCTTCAGCGCTGCGCTTTACCGTATACCACTCGGTATATGAGTCGTTTTCGACATAGAAAGATATGCCCGGTTTAACCCTAAAGAGTTTTTCTGAATCAAAACTTTTACCACTACGAATGTAGGTTTGATCTGTTTTTGAATACACGAGCGTTTCTGCAAAAGCAGTTTGCGCAAGAACAAGGAACATACTCAAACAAACTAAGGCAAAAATCGTACCCGTCAAAACTTTATTATACTTTGTTGACAACGGCTTACTGTAATTCAAGTGCGTCTCCCCGCTGAAAGTACCATGATGCTATTTTACTTACTAACCTAGGATAAATTATTTTCTCTGCTAATATGTGTCTAATTTATAGGAAAAGGCTAAAAGAGCTCTATTCGGCAGTAAAATTCTTATTTTTCCTAGTACACATGTTCTAATTTTTGCGCTTATCCACTTCCATATACACAACGCCATCTTTAACATAGCAAGGACGTGGCGTAAGTCCTGGTCCTGGATGATCACCTGATCCATCTTGTAAGCTAAATGACCATGCATGATGCGGACAGACAAGGCGGCCTTCTTCAACAAATCCGCCAGAAAATTCGGCTGCCATATGCGGGCACAGGCCCTTGAGCAAGAAAAGCTCATCATTTTCATCTTTTACTAAGCTGTAATGATCGTGATTAACTTCAAATGTCAAAGGAGTATTAGGAGCTAAGTTCTTCAAACGAACAATTGGATAGTCGAATACTTCAGCTTCCTCAACTACGCCAAAGAGATCTTCGTCATCTTCTACCTGGTCAACAACAAAAAGCCCACACCAGCATTTTTGCAAGGATGCATAATATTCTTTTGAAAAATTAATGCAAGGGCAGACGAGTTTTCGATTTTCGTCAAAATCATCGGTCTTAAGACGACACGGACAAAAGGAGTCGCCTTCTTCTTTTATATTTTCAATAAGACCATCAAGAATTTCATCGCGCGTCTCGACATCGCGCGTAAGCCTAAAACCTTCACGCTCAACGAGGGGCAGCACCATACTTAAAAATTCTTCCTTCGTAATATCCTCTGACCAGCGTGAAAACATAGTTCCTCCTCAATGGCCTTAAGCTAGACGCTAAAAGAGTTTTGGACGTGGTTTTTCTTCAAAATGTAAAATATCTTGCAAGCCTTTTTTATCAAAGCCCACAACATATTCTTCATCCTTTGAAACAGTAACAGGAAACATGGTTCCACCTGTTAGTTTTTTAATGTAGTCAACAACCTGTTCGCGCTCTTCACCTTCAAGTTTATTAACAAAAACACTCTCATATTCAATATTATTTTTATCCAAGTAGCGTTTGGTCGCCTTGCAGTAAGAGCATGTTGAAAGTCCAAAAACTTTCGTCATACTAAGCACTCCTTCCAAAGCAGTTTAGAGCTCCGCGTAATTATTGTTCTCTTGAGCCTTTTTCGCTGAACGAAGTAAAAATTCTTCGTTATTGTTCGTCTGAGTAAGGCTCTTAATCAACATCGACATAGCTCTTTCAACATTATTCATATTTGCCAAAACCCTTCTAATACCCCAAACAAATGGTTGGATTTGAGGGTCAAGCAAAAGTTCTTCTTTTCTCGTACCCGAAGCTACTGGGTCTATTGATGGGAAAATTCGACGATCGGCTAAATCTCTGTCGAGTTTAAGCTCCATATTACCGGTGCCCTTGAACTCTTCGAAGATAACCTCATCCATCTTAGAACCTGTGTCGATTAAGGCGGAAGCTAAGATTGTTAAAGAACCACCATGTTCGATATTTCGAGCAGCACCCAAGAAACGCTTCGGAGGATAAAGAGCCGTTGAATCAACACCACCAGAAAGGATACGACCAGAAGCAGGTTGCGCTAGGTTGTACGCACGCGCTAAACGTGTGATAGAGTCGAGTAAAATAACGACATCTCCACCCGATTCTACGAGGCGTTTTGCACGTTCGATTACAAGTTCGCTTACTGCAATATGCTGGTCTGATGGCATATCAAAGGTAGAGGCAATAACTTCTCCTTTAATAGAACGGCGCATATCGGTAACTTCCTCGGGGCGCTCGTCTACTAACAGACACATCAGATGCACTTCAGGATTATTTGCTGCAATGGACTCGGCAATTTTTTTAAGAATTGTCGTTTTACCAGCTTTCGGAGGTGAAACTATAAGACCACGTTGGCCTTTTCCAATTGGAGCTACAAGATCTATGCAGCGGCCAGTTAAAGAATTCTTTCCGTGCTCTTGGACCAATCTCTCATTTGGGTAGATTGGCGTTAGGTCTCCAAATTTAGGGCGATTTCTCAGTGATTCTAAGTCCATGCCATTAACTGAGTTGATTTTATGCATTGCAGGATACTTTTCATTTCCCTGTGAAGGTCTATTGACACCTACAACATAATCGCCTTTTCTCAAACCGTTTCTTCGAATAAAGGCTGCTGCCACATAGATATCGTTTTCACTTGGTAAATATCCGTCACGACGCAAAAAACCGTAGCCCTCGGGCAAAATATCTAAAATTCCCTCAACATCTTCAAAGCCTTCTTGTTTTGCAGATTCTAAATAAATTGCATCGATAAGGTCGGCTTTCTTTCTCAATTCGCTCGTATTAAGTTCAAGTTCCTGAGCCATAACTTTCAGTTCAGTAACTTTGAATTTTGCAAGCTCTTCCTTACTTAGCTTTGGGCTTACCGGCTCTTGGCTTCTGCGTCTTCTATTGTTTTGAGAGTTATAGGAAGAGCTGGTGTTTGAATTTTGATTGTTTGAACTATGAGAAGAATTCTGTGAAGAACTCGATCGTTGACTGTGGCTACGCTTTACTCTTGTTTCTTTGTGTTCGCTGCGCTTGCTTTCGTCTTTAGCATTCGAACTTTCATCATGCGACTGTTTTGCTTCACTTTTCTCAGATGAGTCTTCTGATGAAGATTCTTGAGCTGCACCCGTTTGAGCTGCGAACTCTTTAGCATTCTTACTGTCTTGACTGAGCGCTTCACCTTCGCTACTTGCCTGCGTTTTTCTAGGTCTTCCGCGTTTTGGCTTTGGAGCTTCTTGTGCTTGAGCCTCTTCTGTTTGCGCTTGGCTGTTATCGGCCTGCGTGCCTTCAGCTTTAATCTCTATCGCTCGGTTTCTACGGGTGTAGGTTCTCTTCGGCCTTTTAATTTCCTTTGTTGGAGGGGTAATATCTTCACTCATTTTTACGCTTGCTCCACTTTCTTCCAGTCTTCTAAAAAGCGCTCAAGACCACGATCAGTTAGTGGATGTTGTACGCATTGCTTCAAAACATTGAAAGGAACTGTTGCAATGTCAGCTCCCATAAGTGCTGCTTGAGCTACATGATTAGGAGAACGAAGAGAAGCTGCAATAATTTCAACTTCTTCACCGTTTACAGAAGGAAATGAATAATTTTGGATTGCTGCGACTACATCTTCCAATTGATTGAGTCCATTTTCTGAAATATCGTCAAAGCGACCTACAAATGGTGAAATGTAGCGAGCACCACTTCGAGCAGCTAAAATAGCCTGTGTCACGCTGAAACATAAGGTCATATTTACAGGAATGCCCTCTTGTAAAAGTTGGTGGGTAGCAGCAAGACCTTCTACCATGGTAGGAATCTTAACAACTACATTAGGAGCAATTCGAGAGAGTCTTCGAGCATCCTCTACTATCTCGTCTTTAGTCATTTTGATAGTTTCTGCAGACACGGGGCCGTCAACGAGCTCGCAAATTTTTCCAATATGCTCTTCGAAATTGCTTAATTTGCCACCTATTTTTGCATATAAACTTGGATTGGTGGTAACTCCTGATATTGCACCCCACGAAGCTGCCTCTTTAATTTCATCTAGGTCAGCTGTGTCTAAAAAGAATTTCACTTATAACTCCTAACATACTGTACTTATATATGGATGGCGTGTGCCATTAAGTTGATGATGTAACTCCAGATATTTGTTCGATATGAATTAATTGAAATATTTTTGATTAAAGTAATAATAGCAAATAAATTCTCTTATAGGTATGAGGCCGGAAAAATTCTGGCCTCATAAAAGACAAGTGGAGCCAACTACCGGGATCGAACCGGTGACCTACGCATTACGAGTGCGTTGCTCTACCAACTGAGCCAAGTTGGCATGAATGCTAATGCATCTCAATAGTTGTAAAGGATAGCAAATAATTATGAATTTTGGTTCAGAATTTTAGGGGAACATGAAAACTAAATAGGACCACCCTTCCTCCAGAGTGGTCCTATCTATTTATCTTGCGTGACTAAATTCTCCCCAGCTGTCATTATCAAAAGTTTAAGTCCCCTTGTGATGCGCGACCCCCTCGACGCCCATCGCCTAAACTTAGATTCTTAGAAGCTTGTTACTTTAAACGAAATTTGTTCGCAAGCACATAGAACACTATTAGACTTTGCTTCAAATCTTGCAAGTTTAATTGTGAATTTTAACTATCCTTATTTAAGATAAAGAAATTAGCAAAAAGCCCTTGACACAAGTACCTGCTCAAACACTATTTTTGTCGACAAACTCATAAATTTTTCATGTATGGAGCAGACTAGGACTTGCGTCTAATAGTCGATCCTCTAACACGACGTTTATTCTCAGTCGAGCGCTCTGTGCCCTCGCGATTTCTTTTCTGATTAGTTTGTTCCTCGCTATTGTGCGCTTTTGCTCCACCACGATCGCCCGGGCGTCTTCTAATCTTTCTTGTGCCTTCTTGTGTTTGCGCCTCAGCTTTCACGCTCTTATTTTTAGGAGCTTGTCGCTTCCTTCTAATACTGCGCTTCGATTTATTTTGCTCGTTTTCACGCGACTCACTTGACTGAGCTTCCTGTTTTCTAGTCCTTGTTTTAGCTTGTCTTTTTGAGTCAGATTTTCCGTCTTGTTCGGCGGTATCTTTTTGACGTCCTCTTCGGGTATTTGAACTTCTTCTAACTTTTTTACCCTCTTGAGATTTTCGTTCCTTAGTAGTTTCTTCAGGCGCATCTTGCATTTCCTGTAGGGCACGTTCAGTATCAAATTGAGATAAGAGCATCTTAAGAGTGTTATCGGGAATCTCATCGAGCGCTTCGCGCGTAATGGCGTTTGGTTTTTGTTGTCCGTGAGCCTGCTTTGTCTGAGCGCAAGCGCTGCATTCGCCCGACTCATTCATGTAGCACATAGACGAGAGCGGCACATTGAAAGCTTTTCCATTTTCAAGACATAGTTCCAACTGCTCTTTAGGCGTGTTAAAGCCATTAACCTTAGCATTTCCAAGCGCGGTATCAATAAGGGCGCCAAACTTCGGAGCTCTTGACTTGAAATCTTTGTAGGCGTCCACCTCATAGCGCAAACAGCACATTAAGCGCCCGCAAGCACCAGATATCTTGCTTGGATTAAGCGGTAAGTCTTGGTCTTTTGCCATTCGTATAGAAACTGGTTCAAATTGGCCACCAAAACGTTTGCAGCAAAGCTCTTGACCGCAGTGTCCAAGACCGCCAACCATACGAGCTTCATCACGAACTCCAATTTGACGCATATCCACGCGCATCCTGTATGAGGAGGCAAGGTCTTTGACAAGCTCTCTAAAGTCGACCCTGTTATCTGCTGCAAAATAACAAACAATTTTATCGCCATCGAAGAGGTATTCGCAGGCAACTGGCTTCATTTCAAGCTCATGCCTTAGGACCGTCTCTTTAAAAACTTCGAAAGCTTCTTCTGATTTCTCTAAGAGTTCTTGCATGTAGGACAAGTCCTCATCGTTGGCGATGCGCAACACTGGTTTTAAAGGAGCCTTAAGTTCCTCTTCATTTACATTAAATGCCTCTTCAATAGTAAGACCTATCTCCACACCACGTTCAGTTTGTACTAAGACAAAATCTCCTCGCTTAGGCACGAAGTTATTAGGATCAAACCACAGGTCAATGCTTGAATATCTCAAACGTACTGGTACAACAATAGGCATTATAAAACCTTCTTTAAATCAAACAGCAATGCCTCGAGTGCAAGCTGTGAAGAAACATTACTAACTATGTGTGACTCACACACATTTACTCGCTCAAGTGCAGCTATAAGCTTATCTTCTTGCGTAGTTTCAGCTTGGTACATAATAGCTGAACTCACGTCTTCGTTAATTATTTCAGAAGACGGATCCATCTTGTACAGCAAACAATCACGCAAAAAAGAGCGATATATATTGAGTACTTCTATGATACCTGAACGCTGAGAAGCAGTAAGTTTTCTTTTAAACTGTGCTTCTAAATCGCGCTGTGCCTTTGGGCTTAAGAAATCTTTATTTTCATCTAATTGGCCCTCTTGAACAGCCTTTATATCGCTTATCGGAGCATTGAGCTCATGGAGCAAATCTTTAATTTGTGTAAGTATATCGAGCTCATCACTTTTATTTAAGCGAATAAGAATAGTAAGCGCACTTTGGCGGATGAGCGGTCTGGACGGTGAGAGCAAAAAGGCTTGTGCCTTCTTTACCGACATTCCAGTAGCAGCAAGAGCAATCTTTGCTCGACTTTCTGAAACACCCGTTTTTTGCACGAGTAGCGCGCGTAATTCTTCGCTCGAAAAATTTTTAAACAATAAGAGCTGACAGCGAGAAACTATGGTTGGTAGAACTTGAGAAGCGTCATGAGCAAGCAAGATAAAAATCGTGTTATGAGGTGGTTCTTCTAAAGTTTTAAGAAGCGCGTTGGCACTTTGTGCAGATAAACGCTCGGCCTCATTGATTATATATACCTTCTTATCTCCTCGAACAGGAGCACGTTCGCTGTCGGCTATGAGCTCTCTTATTTGATCTAAGAGGTATTCCTTGGCCCCTTCTGGCTCTAAAATATGAACGTCAGGGTGAGCAGACCGAGCAACTTTGTTGCAATCCTTACAAACACCGCAAAGCTTATTGGGACACATCAATCCTTGCACAAAAGCAAGCGCCATCTCTAATGTTTGAGACGATGTTTGGCCTAAAAATAAATACGCATGATGTATGCAGTCGTTTTCTATAGAACGTATAAGATAGTCTTTTACTCGTTGCTGACCATGAATGTCGGCAAAGAGCGTTTGTGGATAATTCTGTAGACTCACGCTTACTGAAGCCCTATCTTGTTGAGCTTTTCTTTAATTCTATCGAATACTTCAGCACGACTTCCTTGCGCATCCACCAGTTCAATGCGATCCTCTTTTTGTGCTAAAGCTAAAAATCCTTCGCGAACCTTTTCAATGAAGCTATGGCCGCTCGCTTCAAGCCTATCGGCCTCATGGTTCATAAGCGCACGATCGAGCGCGCCGTCCATATCGAGCAAAATCGTTAGGTCAGGAACAAGATTATCACTTGCAAAAAAATTGAATGCTTCGACTAATTCAAGAGGAAAGCCTCTACCATACCCCTGATAAGCTAGGCTTGAATCGAAAAAGCGATCAAGTATGACAATGGTTCCAAGTTCTAGCTGTGGCTTAATGACCTCATCGACTAGCTGTGCCCGAGACGCCTCATAAAGCAAGAGCTCTGCACGGTTAGACATAGAAGAAAAATCTTTTGAAAGCAATACTTCCCTGATCGCTTCGCCCACTTGTGTGCCACCTGGCTCGCGAAGCACCAAGACCTCGTAGCCCATTTCCTCTAGGTATTGTTGAACGAGTTCTATTTGGGTGCTTTTGCCAACCCCATCTATTCCTTCAAAAGTAATAAGCTTACCTGAAGACATCTTACTTTCCTGCCTCTAGTGAATCTCGAGCTGCCTTTGCAACCTGGGCTAATATATCGTTTCCTTGCGTATCAATCGCAACAAATACGGGAAAATCTTGTACCTCGATTTTTCTAATAGCCTCAGTGCCCAGTTCAGGATATGCGATAAGTTCAGACGATATAACATGACTTGCAAGCTCGGCCGCGGCTCCTCCTGCAGCAATTAAGTACAAAGTCTGATACTTCTGACACGCTTTTAGCACCTCGCGCGAACGCGAACCTTTTCCAATGCTTGCAATAACGCCATGCTTGTAAAGGCTTGGCGCCGCAAAATCCATGCGCGACGCAGTAGTGGGGCCCACAGCTCCAAAAACTTTTCCCCGCAAAGGAGGTGTAGGACCTGCATAAAATATGACTGAATTTTCAAGATTGAAGGGAAGTTTTCCCGATTTATTCACTTCATCTAAAAGTCTTTGGTGTGCAGCATCGCGCGCTGTATATATTTCACCTGATAGTTCAAGGAAATCTCCTGCTTTTAACTGGGGAGCTAACTCTTTGAGCGCATCTACTTGTATCTTACTCATTGCAAAATATCCTCTAGTTGTATTGAGGCAGTCCTAAGAGCACTACAACCCATATTAATTGCAACTGGAAGCGCTGCTATATGACAAGGCGCGCTAGCTACATGAACTGCAAGTGCAGTAGTTTTACCGCCCATGCCGCCTGCTCCTATGTTCAAAGCATTCACTGCATCAAGTAGGTCTTTTTCTAGAAGGGCAAGCTCTTTATTTGGATTTGGCTCGCCAATTGGTCTTAAGAGTTGATGTTTTGCAAGACTTGCTACCGTGTCGAAACTTCCCCCAACGCCTATCCCAATTACAAGAGGCGGGCAGGCATTAGCTGCTTTTTCAATCACGGTATCTAAAACAAAACGCTTGATGCCATCATAACCTTCAGCAGGGGCAAGCATTTTGATTTTAGAAGCATTATCAGAACCTCCGCCTTTAAGCATAATATGCAGGGTTGCTCCAGTACCTGGCCTGAAATGCACCTCATAAAATGCGGGGGTATTTGTATTGGTATTACTGCGATCAAGTAGCGCATCTTTGACTACAGACATCCTTAGCGCGCCGTGTTCATAGGCTTCTGCAATAATGTTATCTGCATGAGCAAAGGGATTGCCCACTAACACTTCTTCAGAGCCAAGCTCCAAAGACAACCAAACTGTACCTGTATCCTGGCACAATGGTCGCTGTTCAGAAGTGGCAATCTGATCATTTCGATAAAGAAGTTCAAGGATTTGCTGTTCTCTTGAACCTTCTTCTGCCTTATCGAGCGCCGATTTCAGTGCGTATAAATAATCCGGACGTACCTCATAGGCAATCTTTGGTAAAGCAAGCCTTAGAGCTGCATCAACTTCTCTTGAGCCAATCACTCATGTGCTCCTTCTGCCTTTGCTGGTTTGCTCGTCTTTTTTGGAGCTTTTTTAGCCGTTGTTTTTCTGGTGCTTGTCTTGCT
>JAUNLE010000025.1 GCA_030532415.1 Coriobacteriia bacterium
TGAGGCGATGAAAAATGAGCTCAACCGTCAACGCAATTCCATTGAGCTTATTGCATCTGAAAATTTCACCTCACTTGCTGTAATGGAGGCTGCTGGATCAGTCTTAACTAATAAATATGCAGAAGGATTGCCAGGTAAAAGATATTACGGCGGTTGTGAATTCGTAGACGTGGTTGAGAACCTTGCGATTGAGCGCGCTTGTAAATTGTTTGATGCAAAACATGCTAACGTACAACCTCACTCAGGTGCTCAGGCAAATTTTGCAGCCTATACCGCACTGCTCAATTTGGGAGATACCGTTTTAGGCATGGACTTATCAAATGGTGGTCACCTTACACACGGTTCACCAGTTAATTTTTCAGGTAAGTATTACAACATCATTAGCTACGGGCTTCATCCAGAAACTGAATATATAGATTACGACGATGTGTACAAGAAGGCCAAAGAGCATAAGCCAAAAATGATTTTAGCTGGTGCTTCAGCCTACTCTCGTATTATTGATTTTGAAACATTTGCTGAAATTGCTCGCGAAGTTGGCGCCTTCTTAATGGTCGATATGGCTCACATTTCGGGTTTAGTAGCTACTGGCTATCATCCAAACCCTGTTCCTGTGGCCGATGTTGTAACTACAACAACTCATAAAACGCTTCGCGCAACCCGTGGCGGCATTGTACTTTGTAACGATGATGATATTTTCAAGAAGGTTAATTCTGCTGTGTTCCCAGGTTCTCAGGGCGGCCCGCTTGAGCATATTATTGCCGCAAAGGCTGTAGCTTTCAAAGAGGCATTAGAGCCAGAATTCAAAGACTATATTGGCCGCGTTCTTGAGAATACCAAGGCACTTGCTGAAGGTGTTGCCTCCGATGGTTTGCGTTTAGTAAGTGGCGGAACCGACAACCATTTAGTCTTAGTTGATCTAAACCCAGCAGGCGATGTTACCGGTAAAGCTGCTGAAGAAACTCTTGAGCGCATAGGAATTACGGTCAATAAGAATTCAATTCCTAATGAAACTCGAAAGTTCACGGTTACGAGTGGTATTCGCATTGGTGGTGCTGCTGTTACTTCACGCGGCTTTAATGCAGATGAATGCTATGAGGTTGGTAAGCTCATTAGCGAAGTCGTATTCAACATTGAAGACGAGGCTGTCCTAAGTCGTGTTCACGGCCGTGTACAAGAACTTCTCGATGCTCATCCTTTGTATGAAGAAATTGAATATTAAATCGTAAGGAGCACGTGAGAGTCAGGAGTATCTAAGGTGGATATGTCACGGGTAAGCATTATCGACCATCCAATGGTTCAGCATAAACTTACTATTCTTAGAGATAAAAATACGAGTTCAAAACAATTTAGAGAGCTTGTTAAAGAACTTGCCTTATTTGAAGGCTATGAGGCAACGAAAGATTTTGAGCTTTCAGAAACTGAAATCGAAACGCCTATGGAGAAAACAAAGGCTTATGAGATTTCAGGTAAAAAAGTTGCACTTGTGCCAATTTTGCGTGCTGGCTTAGGTATGGTTGAGGGGCTTTTGGAATTAGTTCCTGTTGCGCGTGTTGGTCACATTGGAATGTATCGCGACCCTGATACCCATGAACCGGTAGAGTACTATGCTAAGTTTCCTCAAGATATTGAAAGTCGCATCGTATTGATATTAGATCCAATGCTTGCAACGGGAGGATCTGCAAGCGCGGCTATCAAATATATGAGGGATTTAGGAGTTAAAGATATAAAGTTGCTCGTTATTCTTGCAGCACCAGAAGGAATCCAAGAGGTGCTTGAAAGCGATCCTGATGTACAAATTTTCACCTGTGCAATTGATAAGGGTCTTGACGAGCATGCGTATATCGTTCCAGGCTTAGGCGATGCCGGCGACCGAATTTTTGGAACTAAATAAAAATAATGACAGCGCCAGTTGTTATAACTATGGTATTTGGCTTTATTGCGGGGGTACTGTGTGCACTCCCGCATTTTTATGGGGTATATCTTGCAAGAACAAGACCGCATAAAATCGGAGCACAGAAGGTTATGCTTCTGTTATTTCTTTCGATTTTATTATTTATTCTAAGTCTTGGAATTTGCGCTATTGTAGTTTCGGATTTTTTAGTACAATACAATGTGGCGCTTTTCTGTGGTTATATTGTAGCTATTGCGATGCTCAGCATCTATCTTTACAAAACCGCAGCATAATGAAGTGGTTTATACGTTTAGAGGAGACGACAAGTGGGTCCATTTGATGAACTTACAGGTGAACTCGATCACCTTATTCAAACGCTAATTAGTCAAACGATTGTAGGAAATGACGTTATAGGCTTAACTCAATTCCATCTTTATTTCTTTTTAGCAATCATTATTCTTTGCATCGTAGCTTTTACGGCTGCTAAAAAGACATCGCTCGTTCCTAAAGGCCGTTTTGTGAATATGGTTGAATCGGTTTTTGAGTACTTACGTGCCAACGTAGTAGATTCCGTATTAGGACCTGAAGGTCGCAAGCACGCTCCCTTTCTTATCACCTTATTTTTCTTTATCTTGATCAATAACTATCTTGGTAATATTCCTGGAAGTAAACCAGGTACTGGTGGTATTGGATTTAACTTTGCTCTTGCAACAATTTCATTTATCTATTTTGTAGTTGCAGGTGTTAAAGCACACGGAGCACTTGGTTACGTTGTATCACTTGCGCCATCTGGTTTAGCCCTTCCTATTCGTATTTTGGTTTGGGCAATTGAGGTTTTCTCAACACTCTTAAGAATCTTCACCCTGGCTTTCCGTCTTTTTGCAAACCTCTTTGCAGGCCACATTGTTCTTGGTGCATTCTCAATCCTTGCATCTTTATTCTTTATTCCGCTTATCCAAAGCTTTACAATCAACAATTTAGTGGGGGCGCTACCATCACTAGGATGGATGCTTATCCTCATCTTTATTTGGACGCTTGAAATTGTTGTTTCAACGGTTCAAGCACTTGTATTTACTTTGTTGTCTGCGGTATACATTAAACTTGCTGAACAAGCACATTAATTATTTTAGTTATCAAAAGTTCAAAAGAGCTTTTTTGATAAAACGTTAAGTAGAGGTCGGTTAAAGGAAGATCGGCCCAGTAATTAGGAGGAATTGTGTCAGTTTTTGGATATGGCATCGCCGTTGTTGGTGCATCAATTGCTATTGGTCTAGCTGCTTTTGCTGCTGCAACATCTACTGCTCGTCAACCTGAGGTTCGTGGTAACTTATTCCAAATCTTCATCTTGGCTGCAGCTTTCACCGAGGCTCTCGGCCTTATCGGCTTCGTTTTGGCACTAATCAAAGGTTAGTTTTAAAACAAGACGATGGAGGTGCGCTTTATGAAAAAATTTAATAAGTTTGGCGCCGCCTTGATGTCACTCTCAGCTTTTAGTGCAGCATCTTTGCTAGTACCTAGCATTGCCTTAGCTGAAGAGGGAGAACTTGGAATCAATATCATTATCCCAAAACTTTCTGAGTTCATCCCTGGTGTAATTGCTTTTCTGGTTATTTGGTTTTTACTTGGAAAATTTGCTTGGCCATCAATTGCAGGCATGCTTGACAAGCGTTCAGAGACCATTCGTGAGTCTCTTGCTAGTGCTGAAGCAGCTCGTATTGAGGCACAGCAGCTCTTGGATGAGTACAAAAAGCAGCTTGCTGATGCTCGCCGTGAGTCAGCAGAGATTTTAGCTGAAGCTAAACGCTCTGGTGAAGTTGTCCGCAGTGATCTAACTTCTCGCGCTCAGGCTGAAGCAGATGAAATTCTCAACCGTGCACGCAGAAGCATTGAAGCAGAGAAACAACAAGCAAGCGCTGACCTACAAAGTTCAATTGCAGATATTTCTGTAAATGTTGCAGGTAAGCTAATTGGCCAAGATTTAAGCGATGCTGAACACCGTAAGTTAATCGAAAAATACATCTCGGAAGTAGGTAATTTTAATGAAAACTAATCGCCTGCTCGAGAGTCAAGTGATACATACTTACGCATCATTATTGCTTGAGGCTGCAGAAGGCGAAGGGCGTGTAGTCGAAGACTTAAAAGAGCTTGGAATTGCTAACAAAATCATTCAAGAGTTTCCGCAGCTTCAAGAAGCTCTTGGAACAAAGCTCATTCCAAGTGAGAATAGAAATGCGCTCGTGAATGATATTTTTGAAGGCAGCCTATCTCCTGAGGTTAAAAGTGTGGTGGCTATCATGGCCGAGCGCCTTGATACCGACTACCTTGATATGGTTGCTGAAGAATATCAAAGGCTAGCTGAAGAGAAATTAAACCTAGTGATTGCAGATGTTACCACTGCAGTTGCAATGGACGATGATTTACGTCAAGTTGTGAGCCAAAAGCTGCAACAACAATTTGGTAAAAAAGTGTATATCGAAGAGCATGTTGATCCGTCTATTATCGGCGGTGTTATTGTAAACGCGCAAGGCAAGCGCATGGATGCATCGATTGCTACCCAGCTTGCACATGCTAAAAACGTGCTTTCCAAAAACGTATCTGTCGGAGGTGACGCATAAATGGCGGAAATTACCGCTGCATCAATCGATGCTGCACTTCGCAAGCAGCTCGAGTCATTAGACACCACGGTTGATACGCGTGAAGTAGGTACCGTTATTCAAGTTGGAGACGGTATTGCTCGTGTTGAGGGTCTTCAAAATGCTATGGCTGGTGAGCTTTTAGAGTTCATTAGTTCAGACAGCAATCAAAAGGTATATGGTTTGGCTCAAAACCTTGAACCAAATGAAATTGGTGCTGTTTTACTTGGTGATGTTGAAGTTATCAAGGAACACGACCAAGTTCGTACCACTGGTCGCATCATGGAGATTCCTGTAAGCCGCGCTATGCTTGGACGCGTTGTAAACCCATTGGGCATACCTATCGACGGTAAAGGTCCAATTGAAGCAACCGATACACGCCCTATCGAGTTTAAAGCTCCAGGCGTTATTTCTCGTAAACCTGTTCACCAACCAGTTCAAACCGGTTTGCTTGCTATTGACGCAATGATTCCTATTGGACGTGGACAAAGAGAGCTTATCATTGGTGACCGTCAAACGGGTAAGACTGCTATTGCAACTGATACCATCATCAACCAAAAGAATGAAGATATCATTTGTGTATATGTAGCTATCGGTCAGAAAGACTCTACCGTTGCCGGTATCCAAGCCGAGCTTGAAAAATACGGTGCTATGGACTATACCATCATCGTTTCAGCAGGCGCATCTGATCCAGCTCCTATGCAATATATTGCTCCTATGGCTGGTGCTGCTATTGCTGAGTACTTCGTATATAACGGTGTTGATGGAAAACCTGCAAGTGCAGAAAATCCAGGACAACACACCCTATGCGTATACGATGACTTATCAAAACAAGCGGTAGCATACCGTCAAATGTCACTAACCCTTCGTCGTCCTCCAGGACGCGAAGCTTATCCTGGTGATGTTTTCTATCTACACTCACGTCTTCTTGAGCGCGCTGTTAAATTAAGTGACGAGCTCGGTGCAGGTTCAATGACTGCTCTGCCAATCATTGAAACCCAAGCGGGTGAGGTTAGTGCATACATTCCAACCAATGTTATTTCGATTACCGACGGTCAGATCTTCTTACAAACTGACCTCTTCTTCCAAGGTCAAAGACCTGCGGTAGACGTTGGTATTTCAGTTTCCCGCGTTGGTGGTTCTGCACAAATTAAAGCTATGAAACAGGTTGCTGGTTCGCTTCGTCTTGACCTCGCTGCTTATCGTGAGCTTCAATCATTTGCTCAATTTGGTTCTGACTTAGATAAGAGCACCCAAGACCAACTGAGCCGCGGTGCTCGTATGACCGAGCTTCTCAAGCAAGGTCGTTCAGTTCCTATGGATGTTGAAGACCAAGTTACTGCAATTTTTGCTGGTAATGAAGGTTTCTTAGATGATTTAGAGGTCAAAGAAGTACTTTCTTTCAGAGCTGGTTTAATTGATTACATGCAGTCAGTGCATGGTGATATAAGAAGCCGCATTAAATCAGAAGGAAAACTTTCTGACGAATTGTCTGAAGAGCTTAAAGCAGCTATTAGCGATTACCATAAGCAATTTATTGCTGAAAGACAGGTGTAGCTCATGGCTAACCTTCGCGACATAAAAAAGCGTATTAACTCGGTAAAATCTACCAAGCAAATTACGCATACCATGGAAATGGTATCGTCTGCGAAGATCAGAAAAGCGACCGAGCGTATTTTATCTTCGAATCCTTATAACGAAGCGATTCATAAGATGCTCGCTCACTTGACTGAAAGCGAATTTAAAAACAAGCACCCGCTTCTTCAGGTTCATGAAGAACACAAGCACGTCACGTTCATTATTATCGTTTCTGACCGTGGTCTTGCTGGAGGTTTTAACGCCAACATTCTTCATGCTGCCGAAAAGAAGTATAGAGAACTCTCAAATGAAGGTCTGTTGATAGATGTTATAGTTGCTGGTAAGAAGGGTATTTCCTACTTTAACTACCACAATATTCCAACATGCTTAAGTTTCACCGGACTTTCTGCTGATCCTACTATTGCTGAGGCACGTGAGATTTCTGCTTTCGTACGTGACCGCTATATTAACGGCGAGACCGATGAAGTAATTCTCGTATACAACCATGCCCGCAATGCTGCAGATCAAGATTTAATGATTGAGAAAGTTTTGCCAATCAGTCTTGAGGCTTTAGGATTGGATGAAGAGGAGAAGCCTGAATTTGAATCCTTCTATGAATTCGAGCCTTCTGCTTCTCGTGTGCTTGATGTTTTGTTGCCAGATTATCTTGATACTACGATTTATCATGCCTTAATCGATTCGGCTGCTGCTGAACAAGGCGCTCGTCGTCGTGCTATGAAATCTGCTACAGACAACGCAAGTGAGATTATTACCACTCTTCAAAGACAGTACAACTCCGCTCGTCAAGCGGCCATTACGACCGAGATCAGCGAGATCGTAGGCGGCGCAGCTGCCTTGGAGGATTAATGGCTATGACAGAAAAGGAAAAAAGCATGAATGTTGGACGCGTAGTAAGCGTCATTGGTCCGGTAGTTGACGTTCAGTTCAACGAAGAATCAATGCCTGCTATTTATAACGCGCTCAAGGTAGATGCGACCTCACCAGTTGGACAGGTAGTAACCACCCTTGAAGTACAATCACACCTACCTGGTGGTGTTGTACGTACGGTTGCTATGTCATCAACCGATGGTATGCAACGTGGTATGGAAGCTATCGATACTGGCAGCGCTATGATGATGCCTGTTGGTCCAAATACCCTTGGACGCATTTGGAACGTTATGGGTGAGCCTGTAGATGGTAAAGGTATGCCAGAAGATGTGTCTTTTGCACCTATCCATCGTGAGCCACCAAAATATGAAGAACTCTCAACTTCTACCGATATTTTTGAGACCGGTATTAAAGCTATTGACCTTCTTGAGCCTTACATTCGAGGCGGTAAGACGGGTCTCTTCGGCGGTGCTGGTGTTGGTAAAACCGTTTTAATTCAAGAGCTCATTAACAACTTAGCTCTTGGACATGGTGGTACTTCAGTATTTACTGGCGTAGGCGAACGTACGAGAGAAGGTACCGACCTTTTCTTAGAGATGTCTGAGTCTGGCGTTATCGAGAAAACCTGTCTCGTGTACGGTCAGATGAACGAGCCTCCGGGAGCACGTTTACGTGTTGGACTTGCAGGACTTACTGCTGCTGAGTACTTCAGAAACCAAGGCCAAGACGTGTTGCTCTTTATCGACAACATCTTTAGATTCTCGCAAGCAGGTTCTGAGGTATCCGCTCTCTTAGGTCGTATGCCTTCAGCTGTAGGTTACCAACCAACCCTCGCAACCGAGATGGGTGAATTACAAGAGCGTATTACTTCTACTAAAGAAGGTTCAATTACTTCTGTACAAGCAGTATATGTTCCTGCAGATGACTTAACCGACCCTGCTCCTGCAACGACCTTCTCGCACTTAGATGCGACGACCGTTTTGTCTCGTTCTATTGCTGAGCTTGGTATTTATCCAGCTATTGATCCTCTTGCTTCTACTTCTAGAGCGCTTGAGCCATCAGTTGTTGGTGAGGAACACTACCGCGTTGCAACGACTGTTCAAGAGATTCTACAAGAGTACTCTGATCTTCAAGACATCATTGCGATCTTGGGTATGGATGAGTTAAGTGAAGAGCAAAAGTTAGTCGTTAACCGTGCTCGTAAGCTTCAACAATTCCTCTCACAATCCTTCCACGTTGCTGAGCAATTTACTGGTAACCCTGGTGTTTACATCAAGATTGAAGATACCGTTCGCTCATTTAAAGCAATCGTAGACGGCGAGATGGATTCTTATCCAGAACAAGCATTTAGATATGCTTCAACTATCGATGACGTTATTGAACGCGCTTCAAAACTGTCAGCAGAGTAGATAGGGCATATTGAGCATGGCTAAGACACTTATTTGTGAAGTAGTTACACCGGTAAAGAAAATTTATTCTGCGGAAGCTGCAATGGTTACTGCACCAGCTATCAATGGTGAAGTAGGTATTTTGCCTTTGCATGCTCCTTACGTTTCAATTCTAAGTTCAGGCGAGGTTCGTGTAAGCTTGCCTGACGAGAAGGTGTCAAAGAAATTTGCTATATCGGGTGGCTATCTTGAAGTTAAGAATGACGAAGTCATTATTTTAGCCGACAGAGCAATAGACCTTGATGAGATTGATAGACAGGCTGTTCAAGCTGACTTGGAAAAGATCGAAGAACGTTTGACCGAGACTGAATCTGGCAGCGAAATGGAAAAATTCCTTACCGAAGAGCGTGACTATCTCAAAACGCAGCTCTATTTGTCGGAATAATAGAGTAGCCTTAATGATTTTGTTAAGAGGGAGCCAAATGACTCCCTCTTTTTCTATTTTGAATCTCTGAAATGTTAGGATATTAGCGAGCCAATTTTTAGAGGAGATTTAATGCAAATCATAAAGGTAGAAGGTGGCCACACCTTAAGCGGAGAAGTCTATGTTGAAGGTGCAAAAAATTCAGTCTTAAAACTGATGGCGGCCACTATTATGGCTCCAGGAGTCTACCGTATTTCACGTGTTCCAAATATCTCCGATGTTGCCGTTATGAGTAACGTATTAAGAGAGCTTGGCGCACAGGTAGATCGAATAGATCACCAACTTATCATCGACACAAGCAATGCCGATGGATATTCCACCCCATATGAGCTTGTTAAAAAAATGAGGGCGTCAATTGCAGTTCTTGGCCCACTTTTGGCGCGTCATGGAAAGGCTCGCGTTTCAATGCCTGGTGGATGCCAAATAGGGGAGCGCAAGCTCGACCTTCATTTTCTCTCTTTAGAACATCTTGGTACAAATTTTGAATTTGAGCACGGTGTGGTAAAAGCATCTGCTCCTAACGGACTTCACGCGGCATCAATTTACTTGGATTTCGCCTCGGTAGGTGCAACTGAAAATATTATGATGGCCGCCGTAGTCGCCAAGGGCACAACAATTATTGACAACGCCGCAAGAGAGCCGGAAATCGTTGACCTAGCAAATTTCTTAAATAAGATGGGCGCTAAAATCACCGGCGCTGGATCTCCAGTAATTACCATCGAAGGTGTCTCGCAAGAAAGCCTGCACGCGACCGACCATGAAACGGTAGGCGATAGAATTGAGGCAGGTACCTTTGTGGTTGCAGGTGCTCTGTGTGGTGATAAGGTCAAGGTACGCGGTTTTAAGCCCGAACACCTGGGCCTTGCGCTTCAAAAAATTCGTCAAATGGGCGTTTCAATTGAGTATCTTGAAGACGGAGTAATTGTCTCTAAACCTGAGCACCTCAATGCAATAGACATTCAAACGCTTCCGTATCCTGGATTTCCAACAGACATGCAGGCGCAGCTGATGGTTATGACCTCACTTGCTCAAGGAAATTCAATCATTACTGAAAATGTGTTCGAAAATCGCTTTATGTTCGCTGGTGAACTGATTAGAATGGGCGCAAATATTCGCGTTGATGGTCACCATGCTATATCTCAGGGAGTTACAAAACTGAGTGGTGCCCCTGTGGCCTCTACCGACCTGCGAGGAGGAGCAGCCCTTGTTTTAGCTGGTCTTGTAGCTGACGGAACAACTATGATATCTGGTATCGAACATATTAACCGTGGCTACGAGGACTTTGTAGGTAAGCTCAACCAGCTTGGGGCAAAGCTGTCGCTTGTTGAACAAGAAGCCGCTTTGGATGAGGAATAAGATTCTTTATGCAGCTTGAAGACGGTTTGAACATATTAAACGAATACTCTCGAACAAATGCTGAAGACGTTTACCCACATAAGAGAAAACAAAAACGTGGAGCAAAACGCATAGCAGTCTATGTTCTTATTGCATTTCTTAGTGTGCTTGTTGTTGCGCTTTTAGCGCTTGCCGCCTATGGTTTTGTTCTGCAGTCACGTTTGAGCAATAACGGAGAGATTAAAAGAGAGTTAGCACCTGTCTTAAACGAGAGAAAAGCTCCACAAGACCCATTTTATATGCTTTTGCTAGGAACTGATGGACGCTCGTGGGACACCTTGTATCGAACCGATACCATCTTGCTCTGTCGCATTGATCCGGGACACAAAAAGGTAACGCTTATTTCTATTCCTCGTGATACTCCAATTAAATTAGAGGGTCATGGAACGCAAAAGATAAACGCAGCTTATGAGTTCGGTGGTCCAAAACGTACCATTGAAGAAGTTAGCAAATTTGCGGGAGTGCCAATTACCCACTATATGCAGGTAGATTTCAATGGATTCAAAGATATTGTTGATGCCATTGGTGGTGTCCATATTAATGTTCCTGTTCATATTGAAGACTGGAAGGCGGGCCCTTCTGTAATTGAGCCTGGTCCCCAGGTGCTCAACGGTGAAGAGGCGCTTACCTTTGCTCGTTCGCGCAGGTTTAAAGATGGCGATTTTTCACGGATGCGCCACCAAAGAATGTTTATATCTGCTCTAGCAGATGAAATCGTTAATAATATGAATCCGGCGCGCTTGGTTTCAACGCTCGATTCTGTTTCAAACATGGTAGTAACCGATATGTCTCTCGCTGAAATTATCGGTCTGATTACTCAATATCGTGGCTTTGATCCAGAAAAAGATGTCTACTCCGCCAATGTGCCCAGTGACGCTCAAATGATTGGTAATGTGTCGTATGTTGTGCCAGACCTTCCAGCATGGCAGGCCATGATGGAAAAGGTTAAACTAGGCGAAGACCCAAGTACGGAAAGTCCTGAATACACTGCAGAATTGACAAAGCGAGTAAACGAACTTCGCTCAAAACAAATCATTGCCTACAATCCAGAAAACCGAGAGTATAGTGTGCGTATTGAGAATGCAACGAAGATTGGCGGCGCTGCATCAACGGCGCGCACGGTTATTCGTGATGGCGGTTTTGTAATTTCTACTTACACCGATGCTAAGAGTAAAGATTTAGAAAAGACAATAATTTATTACAAACCAGGAGCTCGAAATGCTGCCCAAAAGATCTCAAAAGGTTTTTCCTTGGGTAAAGTAGAGCTAAAGCCTGATACTATTGAATTTAACTCAGATATTCTTGTGAGAATCGGCAGTGATTGGGCAGATGTAGAAGCTATCGCCCAAGATATTGAGGAGTATTAAGATGGCAGCTCAAGATTTCAATCCACTAAATCTACCTGAAGGCCTTCGTCAATTCTTTTTAGCGGGAGTAGGCGCAATGGCGCTTACGGGAGAAAAGGGCAAAGAGGTTTTTGACAAGTTTGTAGAGCACGGAGAAGTAGCAGTAGCTCAAGGTAAAGAGATTAACGAAGAACTCAAGCATACCGTTGATGCTTCAGTGTCTGATTTTAAACAAGACTCACTATATGAGCTCATTAATCAGCTTAAACCAGAAGAGCGTGAAAATCTCCTTAATCGCTTGAAAAATGAGAAGAGCGTAAAGGTAGAAATTGAAGATGGCGAACTATCTCATAACGAGGAAGTATCTGAATAACAGTCTTGAATCTATGAGGTTTGTGCCTTGTCTACACAATTAGGAAAAAATTTCGTCGCCCGTTTCTTTAAAGATGACGAATCAGATAATGAAATAACTGGTCTTGATCGTAAGAATCGCAATAAGCGCCTGCGCGAAATTATGAAAATTGCGAAAAAATATCGCGCCGATAAAGGACTTACTCCAAAAGCTTTTCGTTTGATGCTTGAAGAGCTTGGACCAACCTTCGTGAAAGCTGGTCAAGTCCTCTCAATGAGATCTGAGATTTTGCCAAAAAGATTCACCGACGAACTTACTTCCTTGCGCTCTGATGTCTCACCACTTCCTTACGACTTAGTCTTACAAACCTTGCAGCAAGAGTACGGTCGACCTCTTGATGAGATTTTTGCTTCAATCGATGAGCATCCTGAAGGCTCTGCTTCTGTGGCCCAAGTGCACCGAGCTAAGCTTGTTACGGGTGAGGATGTAGCCATTAAGGTGCAGCGTCCGGGTGTTCAAGAAACCATGGCGCAAGATATCTCGATCATGAGAACGCTTGTTAATACGATTAGTTTTGCTACAAAACAAGCCCAAATCATCGACTTAAATGAGGTTGTTGAAGAGCTTTGGATTACCTTCCAAGAAGAAACAGACTTCATTCAAGAAGCTCAAAACTTGGTTAAATTCGCTGAAATGAACAAGGACGTAGTGTATATCACTTGTCCTAAAGCCTATCCAGAACTCACCACAAAACATGTCATCGTTATGGAATACATCGATGGCATTAATATTTCTCAAACAGAAGAGCTTGAAAAACGCGGTTATGACCTCAAAGAAATTGGTCTTAAACTGGTTGATAACTATACGACGCAAGTTCTTGAGCATGGCTATTTTCATGGTGATCCGCACCCGGGAAACATTTTTATTCGCGGGGGACAAATCGTCTATATTGACCTGGGTATGATGGGTTACATTTCCAAGCGCGATGCAAATTATTTGAAAGCCATTATGTATGCCGCAGGCGAGCAAAACGTACCCGCGCTCAAAGAAGCGCTCTTAAATTTCGCCATCGAAAAAGACATGGCAAAGGTAAATCATGCTCAATTCTTGGCAGACCTAGATTCGATTATGTCTCAGTTTGTCTCTATGAATCTAAGAGAGCTCGATGTAGGCGCCTTTCTAAATGAGCTCTTCTCTTTAGCGGCGCGCTCACACGTGGTTATGCCCTCTTCAGCTTCAATGATTTCCAAGGGTTTTGTTACGCTTGAGGGAGTTTTGGATGAAAATATTCCAAACACTAACCTCATTCAAATCATTACCGCACATATCGTTAATGAAGAAAGCAAGGGCGAAAAAGCCCAGCGAGAAATCAATGAGTTTTTAGCAAAATCAAATCTTGCAACACGAGGTTTGCTTAATGCGGCGACCTTTGTTCCTGAATTCATGAAGATGATGACGCGCGGCCAGCTTGAGTTCAACATGAACTTAGGAATGGAGCCTAGCCAGCTCAGCAAGATGAGCAACATGGCAGACAGGCTTGCGCTCGCCGTTATAATCGCGGGACTTTTTATCGGTTCTTCAATCGTATATTATGCAAAAATTAAGCCACTTATTTTCGGCATTCCAATTCTTGGATTTTTAGGCTACCTTGGCGCCTTTATACTCTCGGTTATCGTTGTCTTAGATATTCTGCTTACCAGAAAACGAATGCGATAAACGAGTTATAAGAAAAAACAATCCAGTTAATTTCAGATTTTTAAGGGCCTTTTTTACCCTTGCAAAAATGCTATAAAAATATGTATTCTAAGTGCTGCACAAGTAGTAGATTATGTATACTAGTAGATTATCAACACTAGTTTAATGTTGGGAGATGTTTTGCATCTTTGGACCGATGGTGAAGACCTCTTAGCTAAAAAATTACAGTCAGGTGCTTTTGAAGATGGCGTTTTTACAGTGGCAGGAATGCAAAGGCAAAAACGTCTTGAGCTGTTTGCAAAAACGTTTATAGGCCTTCTTATTACATTTTTGCTTTGGCAATTCACGGCGCTTGCACTCAATGCAAGCGGTGCTGCGCTTGGCTTTCCTCTTCCTGTTGAAGCGCTCCAACGACTCGTAGAGTATTTATTTACAAATAAGTCCTTATATGGGCATTCGATTTATGAGCACATACTGGCAAGTATCAAAAGATTGCTGTGCGCATTTGGACTTGCTTCTGTCTTTGGTATCCTCGTTGGATCCGTTCTAGGATATTTCTCGCGTATTTACCATATAGGCATGGTTCCCGTCGCTATTTTTCAAATGGTTCCGGGGCTTGCTTGGCTTCCTGTTGCAATTCTCATCTTCGGTCTTGGTGATGCTGCTTCGGTTTTCATCATCTTCATGGTTACCGCGATGGTCATCACTATTGGAGTTTCAAGCGGTATAAAAATGGTGCCACCTGTCTATGTCAACGCAGGAAAAATGATGGGGGCAGGCCCCTTTACCATTTTCTTCAAAATTTTAATTCCACATGCTGCTATGAGCATCGTAAATGCTCTTCGACTTGGAATGTCATCGGCTTGGAGAGTCCTTATTTCTGCCGAAATGGTTGTAGGAACAGGCGTTGGCATTGGCTATTCCATTGAACTGACTCGTGATTTGCTCGATTACGTGGGGGCATTTGCTTGTATTTTGGTCATCTGTTTAATTGGCCTCTTTTTTGATCGCGTTGTTTTGGCTGGCATCGAAAGATATATGCGAGGTCGCTTAGGATTTGATGAGTAATGGTATTACTAGAATTTAACAAGGTGTCGAAGGCATTTTTTGCTGACAGAAAAAAGAAGGATGCCTTTCTTGCCCTTGATGCACTAGATATTCAAATCCATGAAGGCGAATTCGTGTGTCTTTTGGGGCCCAGCGGTTCCGGCAAAACCGTGACCTTATCTATGGCGGCAGGTTTTCTTTCGCCAACACTTGGCACCGTGAAATATAGGGGAGAGACAATTGAAGGTCCTGGACCTGAGCGCGGTGTTGTCTTTCAAGAATATAGTTTAATGCCTTGGATGAGCGTTAAAGATAATGTCCATTTTGCACTCAAGGAATCTTTGCCGAAAAATGCGAACCTAACAAAAGAAGAGATGAAAAGCAGGGTTGAAGCTGCTTTAGCGGCGGTTGGACTAAGCCATGCTGCTGATAAGCGGCCTAATACCTTATCGGGTGGTATGAAACAGCGTGTTGCTATTGCAAGGCTGCTTGCTATGAATTCCGAGGTATTTCTTATGGATGAGCCTTTTTCAGCCCTTGATCAAAAAAATCGAGAACAATTAAACGAAACCCTTGTCAAACTGTGGAAGGCTGAAAACAAAACCATCCTCTTCGTTACACACAATATTTTCGAGGCCGTAAGTATTGCCACGCGTATCATTTTATTTTCTTCCTCACCTGGTCGAATTATTAAAGAGTGGAACTTAGAAGGCAATCGAAATCGTGATATGAGTTCAGCTGAAAATCAAAGACTTATTGCAGAAATCAATGAGGCAATGCCCTTGAGCTCTGCACAAGACTTTGCATAGAAAAAATTAACGAGAAGAGGAGTTGTATGGACGCACATACACACATCGTGCACAGCAAAGCTATTCGCCTGCTTGCAGCGGCCCTTGTTTTGGGAATGAGCCTTATCTTTTTAAGTGCCTGCGAACAAGCGGGCAGCAATCAAGAAGGCCAAGGGCAAAAAGAACAGTCAACACAAGTAGAATCACCGGCAAAAGAGGAAACTTCAAAGGCAGAAGAGCCGCAAAACTTTGAGGCGCTATCTGTTGCCTACCTTAATAAGGCGGGGTATGAGGACGTCATAATTGGCGACAAGCAGGGCTATTTTAAGGATGCCAAGCCAGAGATTACCTTGTATACCGTGAGCGGTTCAGGTCAGCAATCGGTTGAAGCGCTGCTATCGGGTTCTGCCGATATTGCTGCAACGGGGCATGGTCCAGTTGCAAATGCGCTCAAAGAGTATGGTGATGATATTGTTATAGTCGCTGCTACGAGCATAAATACAGGTGGTCAAGTGTGGATTGCTGCCCCTCACTTAACGGGTGACAAGCAAATCGTGGCATATGATCCTCAAAAAGATAATAAGGCAGAAGTAAAGGCTTCTTTTGAGGCAGCAGCAGAAGCCTTAGGTGGACTTAGGGTGGGAGTTCAAAAAGGCGCTACTACAGAATCAGAATTCAAGGCGTGGTTGAAGGCATTCGACATTAGTTTTAATGACTTTGCAAGCGAGGGTGACGGAATTGTTTCGCTCGTTGATCTTAAGGCAAATGCGCTGCCAACAACACTTGCTACTGGTCTAGATATAGACATCATGGCTGCAAGTCAGCCGTTTCCAAATACTGCACTTGCTAAAGTGGCAGGCTCATACAAGATTGGCGATAATTCTGACATCAATTCATACGGTGTCATGTGTCTTCTGACCACTAAAGATGTTTTTGAGAAAAAAGAGGCCTCGATTAAGGAGTTTTTAAAGGCTGAAAAGATGGCGATTGATTTTATTAACTCACAGACCGATGAGGCAATTAAAATTTGTGCAGACAGCATAGGAAGTTCACCTGAAGCGGTAGCTGCTGACTTCGAGATTTCAGACTTTAAAGTTGCCTTATCTGATGACATGGTTGATGCAATTCTTCAAACCTGTAAGAAAAAAGGTTTAGATATCACCAAAGAGGACTTACAAAAGCACATGCCACTTATTGACTGGCTTGAACAGGAAATGAACTAGAAATCCCTGAGAACTGCCCCGGAATCGTTTAAGCATGGGAACTGTTTGGGCATGGGAGCTGCCCCAGAACTGCTTGGGCATGAGAAAGGCTTGAGAAGATAAAAGAGGCCATCTTAAGATGGCCTCTTTGCATGTTAGGGATCTTGCTGATCAATACTAACTAAACTAAATCCTTAAGTTCAGCAATGAGAGCTTCTGATTTATCAAAGCAATCTTTAGCGTGCTGGCTGTTGTGGAAGCCATCGCTGTTCTCTACAAATACAAAGTCCCAGTAGAATTGAGCATCCCTATATTTGCTTGAGATTTGTGCCCAAGTATCGGCATCATAATTCGCCTTATTTTGAGCAATAGTCAGAGTAAGCTGTTCGAGTTCCTCTGAAATTTTCGTTACACGAGCATTAGAGTCTGCTTGCATTTGGTTAACGGTGTCAACCAATTCTTGTTCTTCTGAGCTACTATGGCACTTTAAGCAGGTTCCTTTAAGGATACTTGTATCTTTAAAAGGAGTTGTCCAGTAGTGCGATGTGTACTCTTGCTGATGAGACATATGACAGTCTACACATGATAGGCCAGCTAAGAAGTGAGGACTATTGTTTGTAAAGGTTTCATATTCAGGGTGTTGAACCTTAATGAGACCAATACCAGTGTCAGGTTGAACGAAATCTACGTGGTTGATTTCGTTGTAGTACTTCAAAACAGAATCTGGATCACTGCCATAAACATATGGGTGAACTACCTCGCCCGTTTCTTCAGAGAAGTAATATTCATTGTGACATTGGCCGCAAGCCAAAACCTTATCGTCAACTTGCATATCAAACTTGTCCATAGCTCGATTAAAGCTTGAACGTAATACATTTATGACGCCCGGTTGGTTTCCGTGGCAATCATAGCAGGTAATGTCGTTTGTGAACGTTGAAGCAACTTCCATGAAGTCTGCCGTATACAATGCCTCACCCATGTTTTGTTCAGCAATCATATAGTCAGCTGTTTTACAGTTGAGACACGCAGCAGTTGCTTTAGGACGGGCAGTATTTATAACCGTATCTAAAGTATAGTAGTGAGTTCTTGGAACCGTATACTCGATATCATATTTAGAACCCTTGTAGATGGTTTCTAGTGCAGGGTATGTAGTTAAATAATCTCGAGTTTCAGGAGCGCCTGGATAATCCAGTGAAATATCCTTGTTCATCATGAACGTTTCGTATTCTTTAGGATGCGCATCTGCCCACTCTTTTGCAGGAATGATTTTTGAGTTATCAACCTCTTCATTCTGAGCACTTTCAGCTCCCACCTGTTCAGTTGGCTCAGAAGTGTTTGCCCCTTCGCTTCCTGAGGAAGCGGGTTTATCAGGCTGTGAGCATGCAACAATAAAGATGAGCATGCCACAAATCACAAAAAGTGGAATAAACAACTTTAGCTTTTTCATCTATCCTCCCTCACGTAATCGATGGTGTACAAACTTAGAAGCTCCCTAACTTCTCACTCCTATTCTTGCCTTTATCCTAGAGAAAATCAAGAAAAAAGAGCAATTAATTAACTTATTAGTAATATGAATTGAGTGCATGAGTAAGGACAAAAATCCTTAAATTTGAGTTAAACGTGAAGATGCAAAAAAGTTCTCACAAAGAGAGATTTTTAAGCTATATTTTAACTCCCGCACATTGCGGGATTCGAAGCTAAGTATTTTGCCAATCCTTAGTATGTACCCACTTGCGTGTACATCTTGTGAAGAGAAAAACTTCTTCTTGACTCACATGGAAGCCTTGAGT
>JAUNLE010000026.1 GCA_030532415.1 Coriobacteriia bacterium
CGAACAAAAGAGCGAAAAAGGCAAGGTAGGAGCCGCTTATATAAGCGTAGACAAGACTTATCAGCAAGAAGAGTAGGAAGATCATAGGAATGTATTTGTGCATCCGTATGATTTTTCCTTTGATAGCACAAGTTTTACCAGCCCAAAAGCCATCAACATACATTTGTAGCATGAGCGCTAAAAAGCGTGGTCTTACTTTTTGGTAAGAGACAATGCGCGGGTCGTACCAAACGATAATCGCTTCTTTTCGCGCGCGTGAGAAAAAGTCGACTTCCCAGGTCCTCTCGAGCCTCTCGTCAAAGCCTCCAAGCATCTCGAAGACGTCCCTTCTAATGCAGGGGAAAAACAGCTCTTCAACGCCGTGAGGGGGAAGTCTTTTTGAGCCAAGCTCCAGCATCACACTCGACATTGAATTTGCCGCGGCTACCAAGGTGTACTTCCAGGCAGAAGAACCTGAGGGGATCCTCTTCACTCTTCCCCCAACGATTTGATGGTTCTCGCGCAAAACTTCGATATTGGTCGATAAGAAATTTTCTGGAATGCGCGTATGTGCATCCACGCGCACTAAACACTCACCGCTAAACACCTCGCGCGCTTTATTGGCACCAGCGGCTAATATTGTTTTTGGATTGCGCAAGACTTGAACTGCATGAAAGTCAGAGGACGCCTTTGCATATTCAAGCATAAGCTCAAAAGAGCCATCACTTGACATGGAATCAATGAGAATAAGTTCAATAAGATCATGAGGGTAGTCTTGTTTATCAAGTGAGCGCAAAAGCTCACGTAAATCTTCGCGCTCGTTATAACAAACGCAAACGAAAGAAACAAGCATTCCTTATCCCTCACAGCCCCGTGCTTACATCCTTAGACAAGCGGCAAAAAACGTTCTAAGTTAGTTTCCCACAGTCTTTTGTACTCCCTTAGTGTATCTGAGTCACAAGCATGCTGCGCCCATAAGATCCAAAGTGCACAAGAGAGCACCATCGCGTGTATCACAAGATGATGAAATTGCTCGAAACCATCGCTTAGCTCCTCTTTTATCTTACTTTGGCTGTAATACAGCTTCGAAAATTTTGCTATACGATTAAAACTCATCTTAGATGAAGCGAAGAAATTAGCTAAATCGAACAAGGGGTTTCCAAAAGCAGCAAACTCCCAGTCGACAACAAAAATTTGTCCTTTACTTTTACATAAGATATTTGGCGCATAAAAGTCGTTATGACAAAAACGATCGCTAAGCTGGGCGCGCTCAAGGCTTTCGTTGATGTGCTTGAGCTTACGATAAAGCTCAACATCAAAGCGTCCTGCTGCCTGTTCGTCTAGTTCTTTATAGAACTTCGTAAGAATATCGAATACATTAAAATGCTTATACTTTTTCTTAAAATCCCAGGAGTGAATTTGTATTAGCGCACTTATGGCCTTCGTGCATGCTTCGTCATCGTGATAGTTCATCTGATGGAGTTCAGGCAGAAAATATCCAAGCTTAAAGCCCTTGTTTGTGTCGATTGCAATAAAGCTAGGCTCCAAATTTTCACTGCGCGCGCGTTCAAGCGCACATTTTTCAGCTTGAAAATGTTGAGGTAAGGCGCCTGCCTTTGCTTTTATACAGCTGTAGGGTATGCGTAAAAAATAGTCGTGCCCATCAAAGCTAAAACGATAGTTTTTGTTATGGAGACCAAGGCTTGAATCTTCAAGTTCATCAACATTAATCGAGCCTTTTGAAAGACCTAGTACTTCTTGTGCCCACAACAAAGCTTGATGTTTTAGCTCATACATATTTACACGCACGTAACTTTAACTAGCAAATAGCTACTCTTGGAGCTAATTTTGAGAGGCATCCTGTTCAGCATCAAACTGATCATTCTCGTTTTGCATACTTTCGACACGCACAAGCTCTTCTTCATCTAAGGGCTTATCCTCCGATTTTTCAAGCTCGTCGCCTGCCGAAGCTTCGCCTTGCTCTTTGGCAATATGCTCATCGACAATATTCTTAACGACTTCCCCCTCATCTTTTGCGTGCTTATAGAGCGCGAGCGCAAGCGATATAAATTTCTTTGCAGAAGAATAATAGTAGTACTGCAAGGTACCAAGAGGATTTCCCAGCATTTCTTTGTAGATAGCCCAGATGAACCAGAAGTAAGAATTAATGCCAATTGCACCAATATAGTGGGCAAAGTCACGAGGTTTATCTTTTGGATTAATGTTGTAGTAGCGATCAAGCACTGCTTGCGCTTCAGCTAAAGTATATTCTCCATTCGTCATTAAGGTAGCAAAATCAGAAGCCGGGTCGTCCATGCCGGCATATTCCCAATCAATGATCGAAAGCTCGCCGGTATCAAGCGAAATCATTAAGTTCGGAGCGTACAGGTCATGGTGGCAAAATACATCCTTGTAGCCATCCTTAAGCATTTCCTTATAGAGTTTATGGGCCTTCTTCTCCAGCTTTAAAAAGCCCGACTCATCCATACGCCCTTGCTGTCTTAAAATTCTAAGAAGGTTCTTGCCTTCTTCCATATATTTCATTTGGCTTAACTTTTTCGGCTTATGCTTTTGATAGGCAAAAACCTTTTCAAACAAAAGATCAAGGTCGTCAAAGTTGCGATAATCAAGCTCTCTGAAGTTATCTTCAAAGTGAGCAATCTTCCATCCCTTTTTCTTCGACATCATAAAATAGGACTGGTCAATTCCAAGCTTACTTGCAGCTTCGTTAGCAGCTTTTTCGCGCCTGCGATTAATGTAGGTATCGGTACCATATCCTGGATGACGGTAAACATAGCGTCTGCCATGAACATAAAAAGAAAAAGATCGATTCGTCAGTCCCTTATTAATTGGCAAAAAGCCGTTAATGTCGCCCGGTTTACAATCGAGCGCCTTGCAAATATTTCTGAAAACTTCAGAGTCGGAATTCAAAACGAAGTTTGGATCGAGCGCTTTTACATCATCAATTGAATCGAATTCCCATACTGAATACTCACTTGCATCTTTCATATACAAATCAAGCTCATCAATATGGTTAATGTAGACGTCTTCCCAAAGCATGTGACGTGTTTCTTCATGCTTCCAGTCTTCGTCGACTAATGACAAGAAAGGTTCACTAAATTCAGGTGTCCAGTAGGCCTCGCCCAACATGATATAGCCATCACGACCACCATAATCGACCGATCCAATTCGGTCACGGGCGACTGTGTGCACCATATATTCGTCGGTCGGCCCCTTGTGATAGACGCATGAATAGTAAGCTTGGTAGACATGGGACTCAAAAGGATTATCGATAAAGTAATTATCTGACGAGCAAATATACGTATTCTTTAAATGTTTGCGAGCTACAAGGATGCTTGAAATATTATTGTACTGAGCATAGTCTTCGTTAAATAGAAGCGTAACTTCCTTAAACATATCTTCAAGGTAGAAAAATTCTTCTTTTAAGTAACCAAGGACAAGATATATTTCTTTAATCCCTGCGTTGATGAGCTGCTTAATTTGACGCTCGATTAAAATTTCTCCCTTAACTTCAAGCTTACCTTTGGGAAGCTCATACGATATTGGAGCAAAGCGTGACGAGAAACCGGCAGCTAAGATGATTGCGTTATCAACCTTGTAGGGCTTGAGCTTTGCGAGTCCCTTTTTCGTTGGCTTGTAAGATCCGTCGATGGTGATAAGACCTTGTTCGATCATATCCTTCAGCTCAGCGTTCACCGAACCTAAAGACATACCGCTATGTGCTGCTAGCTCGCGTTGATTGAATTTTTTATTCTTAAACTTTTTGAGTACGTACAGTAGGTTAAATTGTTTTTGCGTTAACATAGCAGCTCCAAACTTCCCTTACTTGGTGCCCTTTTTCGAATCTTCAGATATATAGATTCCTCTATGTAGCAGGACCGTTTGAATCGTTTTGAAAAATATTTTTACATCCAAACAAAAAGAAACGTGGTCTACATAGTAAATATCGTTTTTAATGCGTTCTTTAAACGTAATCGAATTACGATAATAGGCCTGTGAATAACCCGTTATGCCTGGCAGTAAATCCTGTTTGCGGAAATCTTCGCCCTCTAAATAGTCAAGTTCACGAAGGTCATTTGGCCTTGGTCCCACAATTGACATATTACCAATAAATAAGTTGATAATTTGAGCCGTCTCGTCAAGGGAGCTTTCGCGCAGCACACGACCAACTCGAGTTACCCGTGGATCATCAGAAGCATTAAAGGTTGAACCATCTTCAGTTCGTATGTCAGGCGCGTTGAGTTTCATAGAGCGAAACTTGTACATGGTGAAAAGTTTTCCATCCTTACCAACGCGTTTTGCGAGATAAAATATGGGGCCACCATCATCGATTTTTATAGCGATAGACACAAAAAGTAAGATTACCAGGAAAAAGGGTAAGGCTATAATACTTAAGATTAAATCAAGCAAGCGCTTGACATATGTAACGTAAAAACTCATACCCTAACTTTCAAGACCTTGATACATCTTGTACTATCCTATCGAATTTTTACATTCTTGTAATCCTTTTTGCTCTTCTTTAAGCGTTTGCCACAATTAGAACAGCTCAAAGCACCACAGATGTTCACAGTCTATTCATGAATTCGAACAAGTTTGAAGCTAAGCGAGCGCCTTTTGTTGACTGCTTTTAGCGTTTATTCTTATAGTTCTTTACGCTTTCATCCAAAGAAGATACCACCAATGCAAGCTCTTCGTTGGTCATATAGGGGTCGAAGGGAAGTGAAAGGATGGTTTGGCTTAAGCTGTGAGCATTTTCTAAACTAACTGGACAGTGCGCTAAACTTTCGTCTTCATACACCGGCATTTTCTCAAGTGTTTTTGGATAGCAGATATGCGTTGGTACGTCGTAGTTCTTCAATTCACGATGAACAAAATCGCGAAGTGATGAGTTTTCAAATCTAAGCGTAAAGTGATCCCAGGCAGAATATGAATCGTCTCTTTTAATGAGTTCAGGAAGCTTTATTAATCCTTCCGCATACGCATAACTTTGCGATAATAGGCCCTCGTAGTTTTGGGCAAGCTCTTGTCTTTTTTGGAACTCTTCTTCAAAGTATTTAAACTTTACGGCCAAGACTGCTGCTTGCAAATCGTCAAGTCGTGAGTTTATTCCGATAGACATATGCTCAAAGATTTGATTTCCGCTACCGTGAAGCGCAAGTGACCTCATGCTTTTCAGGTATCTTTCATTGTCACAAAAAACCATGCCGCCATCGCCAAAACACGCAAGCGGTTTGGTCGGATAAAACGAGGTGGTAGAAATATCTCCGAATGAGCAGGCGCGCTTTTTGCCCAAGCGTGCGCCAAAAGACTGAGACGCATTTTCAATAAGAGGAAATCCATAAATGTTAGAAAAGGCTGTTAGGGCCTTTGCGCGTGCAAGTTGCCCGAAAGTATCCACCACTATGGCAGCTTTAACCATCTGTCCTGCTTTGCGCAAAACATGAAGGGCTTCTTTTAGTGAATCTTCAGACAAGATGAATGAATCACTATCAACATCGATAAATACGGGTATGGCACCTACCCTATTGATTGCTTCAGCAGTGGCGAAAAAAGAAAAGGCGGGACAGGCAACATAATCACCTGGTCCCACCTCGAGTGCTCTAAGTGCTAAAACGAGCGCGTCCGTTCCATTTGCACAGGCAAGTGCGTGTTTTCGCCCTACAAAATCTGCAAGCTTTTTTTCGAGCTCTAAAACGTGCCTGCCGCCAATGTACTCTGCCGCGCTGGCACTTTGTATTAAAGCTTCATTAAATTCTTCGGCGTGCGCCTCATACATTCTTTGTAAGTTACAAAACTGCATATACGCTATGCTCGCATTTCTCCTCCAGTTGCACGACTTACTTTATCAATAACCTTTCTGAGTGCTTTGTCAACCTCGTCCTGGCTTAAGGTATGATCAAGTGAGCGGAAGCGCAACTTAAAAGCAAAGGATTTTTTATCTGCTCCTAATTTTTCCTCATCACGATAGACGTCAAAGAGCTGTGATGACTCGAGCAGCTTTCCGCCTGAAGAGCTAATAACTTGTTGTACGCGCTCTGCAGTGACTGCTTCATCAACAACAATCGCAAAGTCCACCTCTACTGCTGGAAGCTTCGGAACATCTTTATATTCAACAAGTTCAACTGCTTTATTAATCAAAAATTCTTGATTGAGCTCAAAGGCGGCAACTGGTCCTTTTACCTCGAAATTTTTAAGTGAACGTGGATGAATTTCACCAAGCCAGCCGATTACTTGGCCCTGGCTGATAAGTTCGGCAATTCTTCCTGGCTGCAAGTGAGGATAGCGATCGGGGTCTCCTTTTGCTATCTTAACTTTTTTAAGATGTAGCTCTTGTGCTAGGACCTCTACGATACCTTTTGCATCATAAAAACCTAAGGCGTCCTCTTTGCCCATCCACGTGTCGTCTTGCCACTGTCCACACAAGACAGCAGAAACAAAGTTTTGCTCCTTTGGTTGTTTTTTACCTTCTTCAGCAAAAAAGAGGGTGCCTTGCTCATAAAGGTGCACGTTACTTACGCCATGAGCTTGATTATAGGCAATAGCTCGAAGTAGTCCGGGGATAAGTGAGCGGCGCATTTCTGATTGCTCTTGAGACATAGGATTAAGTAATTTTGTTGCGAGTCCAAGCCCCACTTCACTCATATTCAGTTGCACTAAATCATTGGCATCAACAAGTGAATAGGTAATCGTTTCTGACAAACCCAGTGCGCGCAGGAGCTGTCCAATCTTTTTTTCGAGCTTTTGTTTTTGATCAAGGCCGCCTGCATGATTTCTTGCAGCAGGAAGCTTTGATTCAACGCGCTCCATACCCCAAAGGCGCAATATTTCTTCATACAAATCAATTTCGCGCTCAAGATCAGGTCTAAAACTTGGTGGCTGCACCTCATACTTTGAAGCTTCAGAGGCTTCGTGATTTACCGTACAGCCTAAGAGCTCAAGGAATTTAATTCCTTCTTCGTCACTAATTGGAGCCCCTACAAAAGAGCGAAGTTTATCCATTCGAAGCGTAAGCTTTGGCATGGTGAATTCTTGAGCCACTGCCTCCACTGCACCCTTTGCGATCTTACCTCCTGAAATTTCAGCGAGTAAGGATGCAGCATAATCGGCAATCCAAGACACTTGATTTGGATCGACTTGTCGCTCAAAGCGCATTGAAGCTTCTGAGAAAAGTTGTAAATTTCTTGACGTTCTAGACGTATAAGCACTTGAGAAGGCTGCCGTTTCTAGCAAGACTGCTGTAGTGTTTTCGCTGACCTCAGAGTTAAGTCCTCCCATAACACCAGCAAGCGCAATGGCCTTGTTTGAAACCTTATCTGAAATGACCGTCATATCCTCGGTGAGCTTTCGTTCTACCTGATCTAAGGTGGTGAATTTCTCACCGTCTTGAGCAGCTCGAACTTCGATTTCTACCTTTCCTTGAGCGTTTTTTGCAAGGGTGTCGAAATCAAAAGCATGCAAAGGCTGTCCGAGCAAAAACATTATATAGTTAGTCAAATCGACCACATTATTAATAGGTCGCGCACCAGCCTTGCGTATTTTATCTTGCAGCCATTCGGGTGAAGGACCTACGGTAACATCGGTAATTAAACGAGCGTTGTAGCGATAGGCGCGTTTCGGATCTTGAATTGAAACTGCAACTTTATCGCTGGTAGAAAGCTCATCACTTTCATGTAAATCTCTTGCTTCAATGCCGAAAGGCTTATCTAAAATTGCCCCAACTTCCCTGGCTGTACCATACATCGACAGCATATCGGGACGATTCGGAGTTGGCTCAAGTACCATAATCGTATCTGAAAGCTTTGCATACTGTGCAAAAGGAAGGCCAATTGGAGCATCTTCAGGCAAAATCATAATGCCGTCATGGTCATCGCTAAGCCCAAGTTCACGAGCCGAGCAGTTCATACCATGCGACACTACGCCACGAAGTTTAGATTTTTTGATAACAATATCACCTGGTAGATGCGCTCCCGGAAGTGCCGTTACAATGTGGTCTCCTTCTTCGAAATTTTGCGCACCGCACACAATTTGAACAGGCTCGTCTTGCCCAAGATCGACCATAGTAACCCACATATGATCTGAATCCGGATGTTTTTCTTTGCTCACTATTTTTCCAGTGACAATATGGTCGAATTCAGCACCCGTTTTCTCAAGTTCTTCTACCTCGGTGCCTGTTTCAGTTAAACGCGCTACTAAGTCATCTATATTTTGAGGAAGCTCGACAAGTTCAGCGAGCCATGAATAAGGAACTCTCATGTGTATTTACAGCCCTTCTTTAAAATTGATTTAAGAATCTCATGTCGCCTTCAACAAGCATGCGCAAATCTGGCAGGTTGTAGTGCAATGCAGCTACACGCTCAATGCCAATGCCGAAAGCAAAGCCCGTATATTTCTCGGGATCAATACCGGAAAATTCAAATACTTTTGGATCAACCATTCCCGCACCCAAGACTTCAATCCAACCGGTGTGGCTGCAAAAACGACATCCCTCGCCGTGGCAAACACCACAGGAAACATCAACTTCAGCAGAAGGTTCAGTAAAAGGAAAAAAGTGAGGTCTAAAACGAACTTTGCGATCTGCACCGAAAATTTCTTTGCAGAAATATTCAAGCGTACCCTTTAGATCTCCAAAGGTAATACCTTCGTCGACAACAAGGCCCTCAAGCTGGTTGAACATAGGCAGGTGCGTAGGGTCTGCTACATCGCGACGATACACACGTCCAGGAGCAACCATATAAATTGGTGGCTTTAAGTTTTCCATAGTATGGACTTGAACGCCTGAAGTTTGGGTGCGCAGCAACACGTCGCTTTCGCCTTTCACGCGACTTTGCTCTCCAGATAAGTCATGGACATAGAAGGTGTCTGCCATACCGCGCGCTGGGTGATCTTCCGGCGTATTTAGAGCCGTAAAATTGTAGTAGTCAGTTTCAACTTGTGGACCATCGTACACTTTATAGCCAATCGAGGTAAAAATATCGCACATCTGCTCTTCGATTTGGCTAATTAGGTGTTGTGAGCCCACAACTTTGTGACGACCTGGCAGGGTAATATCGAGTGCTTGGGCCTCAATTTGTGCATCGAGCTCTGCTTCTTCAAGCGCCTCGTGGCGCGCTTCAAGTGCGCTTTCAATAGTTTTTCGCACTTCGTTTGCACGCTTACCTATAATAGGTTTTTCCTCGGGTGCAAGTGAGGACATGGATTTTAGAATGTTGGTAAGACTACCCTTTCTTCCCAACACATCAACACGCACCTCATCAAGCTCTTTTAAGGACTGAGCACTCGAAACCTTCGCTAGGGTTTGAGTTTCGATGTCTTGAAGCTCATCAATGACTGCCATTACATCCCTCTTTCAAATAAAAAAACCGTCCTAGAGTCTGCAAAACAAACTCAAGGACGGAAGTATTTACCGCGGTACCACCTTGATTGACAAGCGCACATGCCTGTCCTCTTCATTTAATCGCTGTAACGCCCGATATAGCGGATTCCCTACTTTGCTTTGAGAAGATTTTCTACCTTACCCAAAAGTTTTCAGTGCACAACTGTTAGAGTGAACGCTTTGAAGTCACCTAGCTCAAACAACTTTCAGCCCAAGATTGTTTGTCTCTTCTAGCCAGGCACGCGACTGCAAAGACCTCTCCGTCATCGTCTTTAAAAGAACTTTACCACATTCTTAATGGTTTACAATTACAAGATCTTCAGCCGGAAATTCTAAATATACTTTTTCGCCTATAGATAGCTCAATGGAATCTGCCATTGTTCGTGAAACGGTAACAAGTTTGAGCGATTGGGCTGAATCTAACATATCTTTTTCAGCTTCATCTGCAATCGTGGTTGCCTCGATTCCATACAGCTTAAAGATAAGTTGCTCGTCATAGGCGCCCATGTTGATATAAATAAGCTCATACTCATAGGTATTCGGCCTATTTACCGCTTCCTTATGAACCTTAATTGCGCCATCTGAGACACCAACATATTTGGAATCTTTAGAAACTTTTTTATCAAGCTTAAAAGTAATATCGGATTCTTGGACTTTAAGCGTATGGTCATCAACATAGTTTACACGGGCGATATTCCTAACACCTGTCAATTTGAGCGCCGCTAAGGACTGCGGATTATGGATGACCTCGGCAGAAGTGCCCTCTTCCACAATGCCGCCATTATCTAAAACAATCATACGATCGCAAAACATATATGCTTCACCTATATCATGAGAAACATAAAGTTTTGGCCCTTTGAAAGTTTTAAGTGCATTTAAAAGTCCTGGATAAAGCGATGTCTTAAGGTGGGAATCAAGTGCTGAAAATGGCTCGTCTAACATGAGTGCCTTAGGTTCTGAGGCAAACATTCTTGCGAGCGCTACACGTTGTTGCTGACCACCAGACAAGTTAGCAGGAAAATGTTTTTCAAGCTTTTCAATTTGGAAGAACTTTAAAAACTCGAGTGCCTTTTCTTTATTTTCTTCCTTCTTGCGGTCAGCTGGCATACCGGCTAAAACGTTTTCCATGACCGTCATGTTTGGGAAAAGCTGATAACTTTGAAATAGGTATGATATATGGCGTTTTTGAGGCTTTACGTTAATCTTTTTCTCAGAATCGAAGAGCACCTCATCGCCATAGCGTATGATGCCGGTGTCAGGTGTTGTAATTCCTGCAATCGAACGCATAGTCATAGACTTACCACAGCCAGACGCTCCTAAAATTCCAAGCGTCTCATTTCCGCATTCGAAAGCTACATCTAAATCAAAATTTCCCAAGTGGTTTTGAATATCTACATGAAGAATTGGTTCAGCCATATCTTATTTACGCCTTAAATTTATATCGAGAAGTAATTGCAGCATTTATACCGTAAACGATGATAAATGAGAAGATCGAAATCATAATAACCCACACACCAGCTACCTGTAGGTCGCCTCCTGACCATGCAAAGTAAACGGCAATTGGCATGGTTTGCGTAACACCAGGAAAGTTACCGGCAACGAAAAGGGTAGCGCCGAATTCGCCCACTGCACGAGCAAAGGCTAGCACGGTTCCAGCTGCTACCGAAGGTAGAGAAAGTGGAAGCATAATGCGGTAGAGGATTTTAAATTCCGAAAATCCCATGATTCTTCCAGCATTGAGCATATCTTCATCAAGGGTCTCGAAGGCTGCACGCACGGTTTTGTACATAAGCGGAAAAGACACGACCGCTGCAGCAAGAACCGTTGCTTGCCAAGAGAAGATAATTGGAAATCCCACACTAATGAAAAATTGTCCAACGGGGGAATTACGACCAAAGATAATCAAGAGGAAGAAACCAACAACCGTTGGTGGTAGAACCATAGGGAGCGTGAAGATTGCATCGAGAAGATTTTTAGTTGAATCTTTTACACGAGCAGTAATCCAAGCGGCAAGAATCGAAAAGATGATTACGAAAATAATAGCCGTCGAGGCTGTTTTCAGTGAAACGAAAAGTGGCCGCCAATCAAATGTTGAAAAGAATTGAATTATGCCGGCCACTTACGTCCCTACTTTCTCACGAAATGTACTGTGTCTTATTTAATAACTTTGAAACCGTATTGATCGAAGATCTTAGCTGCGTCATCACTTCCGAGATACTCGAAGAATGCTGCTGCAGCAGGGTTGTCCTGACCACTGGTGTTGATAAGAGCACCAGGATAGGTAACTGGATCATGACCATCAACAGCGCCTACGATTTCAACATTGTCTGCTTGAGTCATAGCATCGGTCTTGTATACAAAACCAGCGTCTGCCTCATTAGTAGCAACATAGGTTAAGGTTTGAGTAACATCCTTACCTAAAACAAGCTTTGGTTGAAGCGCATCAGTTAAGCCTTTTGACTCAAAGGTTTGGCTAGCATACTTACCAGCAGGAACTGATTCAGGCTCACCAATTGCAACTTTCTTGATGTTGTCACCAGTTAAGTCTTCAATACCCTTAACGCCGTTTGGATTGCCCTTAGGAACAATTAAAACGAGCTCGTTTTCAAGCATGTCTTTACGTGAACCTTCAATAACAACCTTAGCTTCTTCAGCGTCATTCATCTTAGCTTGGTTAGCTGAAATGAAGATGTCAGCTGGAGCACCATTCTTAATTTGCTCTACTAAGGTACCTGAACCAGCATATTGAGGAACAATGTTTACCTTAGGGTTAGCTTCTTTGAAAAGAGCAATGATGTCATTTAAAGATTTCTCGAGTGAAGCTGCTGCTTGAACTGCAACTTCGCCCTCTAGAGCAGCTGGCTCTTCTTGAGCTGCATCCTTGTTCTCAGCTGGCTTCTCAGCTTCTGGAGCTGCTGCACTTTGATTTGCTTGATCAGCATTAGTATCTGTGTTTTCTGCAGGTTGACCACAGGCACTAAGTGCTCCAACAAGCAATACTACGAGTGCTGCGAAAGTACCTAGTTTGAATAATCTTCTCATTTCATCTCCTTTATTTTAATTGAGAATATATTCTGAATGAATTATACAGAGCTCAAATAAAAAAGACAATTTACTTTTTTCTAGAATAATGATGTACCTTTAGTTTTATATAATGGAATAGCTTTTTATATGTAGGCTTTGATTCTATTGCTGCTGTTAAGCGCCTTAGTTATTGATAATCTGTATATTTATAGAATATTTTGTTAAAGAAATGGTGATTATGCGAAGTCTCTTCTTTGAAGGAAACATTCAAATTGGAAAATCAAGCTGTTTAAGGCAACTGCTGCGCAATTCTAAGCTTAAAGTATCAGGCTTTGCAGTCGTGCGTATAATCCATGACCAGGCTCTTCTGGGCTTTTCTATTGAAACGCTCAAAACTTCTATACCTCCTGTCAATGAAGTGGTACGTCATCGCGACGCCTTCTTAGAAAAACATAATGTCTTTGATACCAATGTCGTTACTACGGTACTAAAAACTGTGCGAGACGAGATGAAGACAAGTACAGCAGACGCTCTTCTTCTTGACGAAATTGGTGGTCGAGAAATGTTAGATGAGGAGATAATGGCCCTGTATAAAGAAATACTTACAGGCCCGCTGCCTTGTATTGGAATTTTGAAGGCAGAGAGAAACTTACTGAAGCCCTTTATGAGCGATGAGGTAAAAAGCACGTTGATAAATAACAGAAACAAACTCATACATTATATTGAAGCCGATGGACTTGTTGTTGATGTAGCGGATAATCCCGAGAAAATCACCGGATATTTCGAGAAGTGGATGAGCGCAAACCATAAAAAAATCCCGCCAAAGCAAATGTTTGACGGGACTTCTCATGTGTAAGATCAATTCTGACTAAGCTTCAACAGCTTTCTTTGCAATTGCAACTAAGTCGGCAAATGATTGAGGATCGTTAATTGCCATATCTGATAGGACTTTACGATCAAGCTCGATACCAGACTTTCTTAAGCCATTCATAAATACAGAGTATGAAATGCCGTTGAGTCTTGCACCAGCATTGATGCGAGTAATCCACAAACGACGAATCTCACGTTTTTTAGCGCGACGGTCGCGGTATTGATATTGCAGTGAGTGGTTTACCTGATCTTTTGCTGCAACATACTTTCTTGATTTGTCACCATAGTAACCTTTGGCTTGAGCCAATGTTTTTCTACGCTTTTTATGAGCGTTTACCGCTCTTTTAATTCTTGCCATATCTTATCTTCACTCCTAAAAATATGTCTTTGAGCGGAAACTTAATTCAAACGTGTTGCAACGTTTTTAAAGTCTGCAGGACTTACTTGCGTTTCTTTTCTAAAGTTGCGCTTTCTTTTTTGTGACTTCTTAGTCAAAATGTGGCTTTTGAAAGCCTTGCCGCGCATAATTTTGCCCGAGCCAGTTTTTCTAAAACGCTTTGCCGTGCCTTTGTGCGTTCTCATTTTTGGCATGTTTTAAATCTCCTTTAATACCTTACGCTCAAAAAAAGCAGCGTACCTTACTTGTTTGATTGAGGTTTTTCTCTTAAAGGTGCAATCATCATGTGCATATTACGTCCCTCAAGTTTAGGTTGGCTCTCAATCACTGCCAAATCCTCAAGGTCGGTCGCAAGCTTGTCAAGAACTTGAATGCCTTGCTCTGGATGAGCCATTTCGCGACCTCTAAACATAATCGTTACCTTAACTTTTGCACCAGAGTTTAAGAAACGAATAATGTGATTTTTCTTAGTGTTGTAGTCTCCTACATCAATTTTTGGTCGAAATTTCATTTCTTTAATTTCGATCTTCGTTTGCTTTTTGCGGGCCTGCTTGGCCTTGATTTCTTGATCGTATTTGAACTTCTTGTAGTCCATAACACGACACACTGGAGGTTCAGCATTTGGAGAGACTTCAACTAAGTCCAAACCTGCCTCATCAGCGATACGCTGAGCATCACGCACATCGAAAATACCCAGCTGAGAACCATCATGACCAATCAAACGGACAGCTTTTGCTCGTATTTCTTCATTTACACGAGTGTCGTCTTGTTTAGCTATGGGACACACCTCCATGTATTTTGTCGCCCATACTAGCTGTACAATAAAAAACTTCCAGCTTAAAAAAGACTGGAAGCAAATAAAATTGAGCACCACGAGTAACTCAAGACATATTTTATTTGAACCAGACAGCACTTTTAAGCCGCAAGGTGGGAGCCTTCTTTACAAGCTCCACTTTAAGAAGGATTACAAAGGCAGCCTGCCTTTGTTTTTACAACCTTCAAAAATTAGCTTTATTACTTTACTAAGTTTTAATAAGAATTACAAGTTATTGATAGGACTTCAAGTGAATTACATATACTGAACAGATACATAAAGTGCTATAGTGCTTTCACTCCAAAAAGTATTCCAAAGGTAGGATATATGAAAACGAAGCTGCATGGTGGCCTGAGTGCACGTGCTTTGATCTTAGGTCTTATTGCTTGCGTCTTTATTACCGCAAGTTCACTGTTCGTTGCACTTAAACTTGGCGCCTTACCGTGGCCCATTGTTTTTGCTTCAATCCTTTCATATCTAGTGCTGAAGCTCTTGGGCAATACGAGCTTGTCAGAAGTGAATGTAGCGCATACTGCTATGAGTGCAGGAGCTATGGTGGCTGGCGGCATTGCTTTTACAATTCCTGCCATATGGATCATGAACCCTCAAGCGCAGATCTCTTGGTACAGCCTTGCTGCCTCTGTTTTTATTGGTCTTATCATTGGACTTGCATTCTCGTACCTCTTACGAAGACAGTTTATTGAAGAAAGTGAACTCGTATATCCAATGGGAGAAGCTGCTGCTCAGACCCTTCAATCTAGCGAGGCGGGCGGCAAGGAACTGGGACTTTTGTCGGGCTCCTTATCGTTTAGTGCACTTTTCACCGTCCTTCGTGATGCCTTGGGCATAATCCCTCAAACGCTGTTCTCAAAACTTTCTTTCCTAGGAGTGCCTCTCTCCTTATACTTCTCTCCCATGCTCGTTTCAGTTGGCTATCTTTTGGGCCCACTTGCAAGCATTGCTCTTTTTATCGGAGCGCTCTTTGGCTCTTTTGCGATGCTCGGGCTTGCAGTTCAGTTTGGAATCCTTGAATTAGCTCAAGCAACGCTTCTCAAAAATTCGCTAGGCATTGGACTTATGATTGGCTCTGGTCTTGGCGTGTTGCTCAAGGCAGCGCTTGGACTCATAAAACGCGTGCAGAGAAGTAAAGGCATGCAGGCTCTACCGTCTAAGCAGTCCGGTAAAACTCGAATGAAAAAAGCTCTTGTCACCCTCATCATCTGCCTAACTGTAGCTATACTCTCGAGTTTTCTATTTCACCTTCCCTTCTTGGCAAGCCTTATCTTTATTGCCCTGTGCGGTTTAAGCTGCATTATGGCACTTCAGTCAGTTGGACAAACCGCTATCGATCCCATGGAAGTGTTCGCGGTAGTAGTCGTCTTACTCATACAAGCCCTGTGGTCCATACAAAGTTTTGAGGCAGTGTTGCTGTGTTGCATTGTTGCAGTTGCATGCGGTCTTGCCGGTGATGTCATGAGTGATTTTAAGGCAGGTCACATACTTCATACAAAAGCGCACGATCAGTTTATTGCAGAATGCGCTGGAGCTTTTGTTGGAGCCATCGTTGCTCTTGCCGCCTTTTATGCACTCGTTCATTCATATGGAACGGATATTTTTGGACCAGACAAACAATTTATTGCCGTACAGGCGCAAATCGTTGCAAGCACACTTAACGGCAGCCTCGATTTTATCGCCATGTTGGTTGGTATTATCCTCGCCCTGATACTCTTTTTAGCGAATATACCAGCCATCATGCTTGGTCTTGGAGTTTACTTGCCGCTAAGCTTAAGCTTGATGGTTTGTTTTGGCGCACTTCTTAGACAAATCGTACAGAAAGTCTTAAAACTCGATGAAGACAACAAGCAGGGCACCATTATTGCTTCAGGACTTCTTGGTGGAGAAGCCATCGTGGGAGTTATACTTGCCTTCTTGGCAAGCTTCGGATTTTTGCTTGGATAATCGTATCGAATAAACAGAAGAACTATTTGCTCAGTGATGTGGGTATATGAGTGAGATGAAATGACTCATGAAAGGATGCTCATGGACGATTTTTTGAACTTTGGTAATGATAAACCTTTGACATATTATGAAGACCTTGAAAGTGAAATTGAAATTTTTGAATTCACTGACCCTATCTGTGTATGGAGCTGGGGTTCTGAGCCCTTAATTCGTGCACTTGAATTTAGGTATCCAGGAATTCTTGACACCGATTTTATTACTGCAGGACTCATTAAGGATGTGCGAGAGTTTTTTGACTATGGCACTGGTGTGGGTGAAGACCCCTATGCATCAAACCGAGCGATGGTGAAAAACTGGATCAAGTCAAAGGACAGGCATCAAATGCCCGTTGTCGACCAAGAGGTTCAAATCTTTGACGACAAGCATGCTTCATCTTTTCCTGCAAATATTGCCTATAAGGCAGCACAATTCCAATCACGAAGTGCTGCTAAACGCTTCTTGCGCTTAATGCGTGAGGCCTATTTCGTGCGTGGTCTTGCTCCTAATCACACCGATGTTTTAGTGAAGCTTGCTGAAGAGGCAGGTTTGGATATTGGCATGTTTTTGGAAGACTTCAAGAGCAGAGAAGCCAAAAAGGCATTTTTAGATGATCAAGAAGCTGCTGGCAACTATTCAGTGCTTGGTTTTCCTGCTTTCTTAATTCGAATTGGTAATAAGGAAACGCTCTTAAAAGGTTTTCACCCGATAGAAAATCTTATTACCGCAATCGACGAATTAAGCGAGGGCAAATATAAGGCTCAAACACCTGAATTAAATGACGAGAATATCATGCAGTACTTTGAGCGTTTCATAAGCGCTTTTCCTGTTGAGCTAGCGCTCGCCTTTGATCTTGCCGACCTAGATGAACTACAAAAGCGCTTAGATGAACTTGTAGAGCGCGGTCTTTTGCTTGCGCAAGAGGCAGATGACACCAAACTGTATACCTACGTTGACCAAGATCCACTTCATATGGAAGTTTGGAATCAGCTCTAAGATAGCGCCTATAAACGCATGCATTTTAATTTTATAAATTTAGCTTACTTCTTGAAATTCGCTTAAGAATTCGGTACAGTAACTAAGCACTTGTTGCCCGAGTGGCGGAACGGCAGACGCGGTGGACTCAAAATCCTCTGGGGGTAACCTCGTGAGAGTTCAAATCTCTCCTCGGGCACCATTTGTAGTGACTTTTTATTACATCGCTTAAGTCTCTACAAGAATAAGGCAGGAATATTGTTTAATGTCACGCCTTCAGTATGTCTACAGCAAGCGTTTTATTGCTCTTGGTTATCTGCTCATCATAGCCATAGGCACCTTGCTTCTTGCGCTTCCGCTTTCAAACAAAAGTTCCAGCCCACTTCCTTTTATTGATGTCTTATTTACTGCAACTTCAGCAACTTGCGTAACAGGCCTTACCATCGCTGATACCTACTCGCAGTTTACCTACTTTGGTCAGGCAGTTCTGTTAATTCTTATCCAAGTTGGCGGGCTTGGCTTTATGTCACTTGCCATCTTTTTTCTTATGCTTTCAGGCTCTAAAATCACCCTGAAAGAACGATCATTGCTTTCTGAATCACTCAATGTTTCTAAACTGGGCGGAATACTTAGAGTGGTACAAAAAGCGGCACTCCTCACCTTGTTCTGCGAGCTTGTAGGCGCCGCTCTCCTCTCTCTTCATTTCATACCAGAATATGGACCAAGACGCGGTGTGTGGTTTGCGCTATTTCATGCAATTTCGGCATTTTGTAATGCTGGCTTTGATTTAATGGGGGCAAAACATCCCTTTAGCTCGCTTAATACTTTTAGTCAAGATCCTCTCGTTTTACTAACCATAGCCTTACTTATAATTACGGGCGGACTCGGTTTTATCGTCTATCAAGATTTATTTGAAAAAAAGTTTCGATTTCAGGCATTTGAGCTCCATACAAAAGTAGTCCTTTCAATGAGTGCACTATTAATTATAGGAGCAACAATCG
>JAUNLE010000093.1 GCA_030532415.1 Coriobacteriia bacterium
TAACACGATTGTCTCAAGGGAAGGCCATATACTTGAGACAATCGTGTTATCACGGTCTATAAGCACTGCTCGTATATTTGCTTTGACAAGCGCTTGAGGACTAATATTCGTTATGCGAGTAAGCCGATAGCTTGGCTTTAGCAAGCACATAGCGTCAACCTATTTCTTAATAATATCTTTGTACTGCTCTTTATCTTTCAAAAACTGATCGTAGTCTTTGCTAAAGGCATGCGTGCCTTCTTGAGAATTCACCACATAATATAATAAATCGCTTTTTTCTGGTGCAAGTGCTGCCTTGATCGATTCAAGCGAAGGTGAAGCAATAGGTCCAGGAGGCAAGCCTTTGTTGGCATACACGTTATATGGTGAATCTACTTTAAGATCTTCAGTGCTCAGGTGCTCGGTTTTGCCACCAAGCGCATACACAATTGCGGCATCTATCTGAAGTGGCATCTTCTGATCAAGTCGGTTATAGATAACTTGAGCAACCTTTGGGCGCTCAGAATCTATTGAGGTTTCTCTTTCAATAAGAGAAGCAATGGTAATAAGCTGATGCATATCGAGCTTATAGTCTTGTGCGACTTGATTATTAAAATCTATCGACTTTGTCTCTACAACAAATTGATCAAGCATCTTACGTATGATGAAATCGGCATCAGAGCCTTCTGGGATCTTATAGGTCTTTGGAAATAAGAAGCCTTCAAGCGAGTCGTTATATGCACCTTTTAAAAACTCATAGTCCGACTCATAGTTACTTGCCTTAGCCTGCGCAAGAAAGTCGTCTTTGCTAATATTGGCAACCTTTTCTACTCTAGCTGCAATTTGCTCAAGTCTAAAACCTTCAGGGATGGTAAGCTTAGCACCAAGCTCTTCGCCGCCCTGTTTAAGCTCATCGACAATTTCTTCAATCGTCATGCCCGCCATGAAACTGTAAGCACCTGGCTTGAGCGCTGTGTCATCACCACTCGTGCGAACATAAGCGATAAATTCATCGCGATTATCTATAACGCCTGCATCCATAAGGAGATTTGCAATACTTGAGGTTCCTGCACCCTCTGGTATTTCGACAGTTAAGTCACCCGTTTGTTCTTGCGTAGTTTCTTGTGCGGCGTCTTCAATCATGGCAAGATTTAATTTTTGAAGGCCGAAATAAACAAGACCAGCTAAGATGAGTACGACAATAATCACCGAGATAAACAGGTGTTTTCCAGAAATGCTGCTTTTGCCATGGTGAGTTTGTCTGTACTTGACCCGATCTTTCTTTTTTGCTTCCCCATCTCGGCGAAGCGTAGATGGGCGGTTTCGTGGAGTACCAAAACCATCGGCTGATTGTTTTGAGGATCTAAAATGTCTTCCTGGACTATCTTGTGCCATAGATTTACTCACTTTTTGCATCGAGCCAAGCTTGCAAGAACAAGCTCGCTGCTACCATATCGACCTTACCGCGCATAGCTTTCTCTGAAAGCCCTTGCTTATGTAAAATCGCCTTTGCCTCTTTTGAGCTTAGGCGCTCATCTACGTATTCAATTGGAATGTGGGTGTTTTGCGATACCAACTCGGCAAATGCCTTCACATCTTGGGCTTGCTGGTTTGCCTCTCCCGACAAGCTCATGGGCAAACCGCAGACAATTAATTCTGGCTCGTAGTCTTCCAAAATTCGCCTAAAAGATGCAGCGTTTGTCTTTACCTCATTGCTTGGCAGTACTTTTAAGGGAAGGGCAATGCTTCCAGCTGCATCACTGACCGCAATGCCCACACGAACCCGTCCAATATCAAGTGCTATTACACGCATGCGTCTACCTATTTAAGTTCAAGTATTCTGCGAGCTTCATCCAAAGCTTGATCGATGCCTTGGGCATTTTTTCCACCCGCTTGTGCCATTGATGGTTTACCACCACCGCCACCTTGAATCTGAGGAGCAATTTGTTTTATGAGATTTCCTGCATGAAAACCCTCTTCAACTGCTTTTTTACTTGCAGCAGCTAAGAGAAGCGGAGCGCCATCTTTTACGGTAGCTAAAACTGCAGCTCCCTCACCTAGATTCTGATGAATTCTATCCCACAATTCACGTAAACTTGAAGAATCGTATCCTTCTACTACACCAATCACAACTGGATAGCTCAATTCATAGGCTGATGAAAGCAATCGATTAAGATCATCTGATGCTTGAGAACCACTTTGCTTTGCAGTTTTAAGCTCATGTTCGAGCTCTTTAATTTTTTGCGTGAGCAAGCCTACTTTATCTGGTAAATCCTGTGGTTTTACTTTGAGAGCTTGTGCACTTTGCTTTACATCTTTTTCAAGATCGTTCAGGTATGCAAGTGCATCGAAACTGGTAATCGCCTCTATGCGTCTAAGGTTTGCACCTACTGAAGATTCAGAGCTTA
>JAUNLE010000094.1 GCA_030532415.1 Coriobacteriia bacterium
AGGTATAGTTCTTACCATCCTCTGACACATCATAGCTTTCAGCGAGCGCAGGGACAGCTTTACCATCTTGGTCAAACTGTGTTAAACCGTCTACTAAATCTCCGATTACCTCGAAAGATTCACCATCGGTTGCAAGGCTTGTGTCAAGTGACATTACGTTGGTAGACAACATAGCTGTCAAAACCTTTGAACCGTTTTCCCCACCAGAAGCTGCTTGATCAGAAGCGTCTCCATTTGGGGCATTGCCGCCACAAGCGGCGAGTGCGAGTATCATGACTGCTGACAATATTAGACCTAATAATTTTTTCTGCATGATACCTCCTTTCCTGTTCTACACAATTTAACCAGCTAAGTTTTCTACCAGTTTTCTAAGGTCCTAAGTTTGTCTTGGTTTCATAGGACATCGCTAACTGAGCTGCTTTAGCCTAGTAAATTGATTAATCTAATTTATGTAAGTGCACTAATGATGTCAATCCATAAAGCAATATTGAGGATGCTTAATCTGCTCATTGGACAATTTGACGGGGTGTACAACATTAAGAAGATAAATGCATAAGAAAATTCATTTTATTGAATAAATGTTCGAAAAGTCAAACATTTTAAAAAAAGACTTCCTGTTTGTTTTTAACGAACAGGAAGTACCATGCAAAATTCTACGTAGTGGAAGGACTAAGAACAGCTAGTCCATAATGCCGTAGTGTCTTTCTGCAAAATTGATAAAGGCAGCTAAGCCCGCTTTAATTTTCTCCAAGGTTTTCTCTTGTATAACGCCATCAATAATATATTTGTCAATGGTTCCTAGATACATTTCAGGCTGAGCCATCACATCGGCATCTAAGAACATTAAAGATGAACGTAAATAATGGTTGGCTAAAATACCACCCATTTGCCCTCGTGAAGCAGTAAGAACCATTACGGGTTTATGAGAGAACACAAAACGTCCAGCAGGTCGAGATAAAACATCGATAATATTTTTCATACCACCAGGAACTGAGCGATTGTATTCAGGAGAGAGCACTATAAAACCGTCAACCTTGCTTGCTTGTTCGCGAACTCGCTTATAGCTTTGAGGCTCTTCTAAAATACCGTTATCATAATCTTCTGAATATATCGGAACATCAGCAATATCTATAAATTCAGCCTCATAATCCTCGGGCAAGAGTTCCACGAGTTTTTGAGCAATTATTTTATGATACGAATCTTTGCGAATTGAGCCTACGATAATGCCAAGCTTTTTCACAACAACCAACCTTTCAAATAACTAAGCGTATATAGTAGCTTGATGCATAAAATTAATATGCTATTCATGCCCTATTGTGAAAGTTATAAACAAAGGTTTTAAGCTTGTTTAGATGACTTTTTATGAACGATTGAAGATGAGCTTGAAAAAATATAGATACGAAAGATGATATAAAAACCCTTCTCTTAAGCACTTAAGCTTGGAGAAGGGTCTTAGTTTAAAACATTTGAATGAAAAGACTCAAACTTTGTTTACTTAACTTTTCTCATTCTAAGTGCAGCAGCAGATAGAGTTAGAAGTCCTAGTGAGCCAGCTGCGTATGCAAGTGTGTTGGTGCTATCAGAAGTCTTAGGCAAGCGTCCCCCTTTGGCGCGAGCAACTACAACTTCTTGTTTTTCTTTATAGAAATCATCACGTGCATAGCGAAGAGCATCGGCACGAGCTCCATGTGCAAAATCATGGAAGTAAAGGACGTTTCCTCTGCGCCACTGACCCCATTCGTCTCTCTCTTCATCGAAAGGATCATCTTCATCATCGCCATCATGACGCAAGTCAATCACTTTTTCTATAAATCCTCCGTTGTTATTGCCAGGTTTTGGGTCAGAACCTGGCGTAACAGCATTACCAGGATCAAAACCCCCAGGTTGACCTGGTTGTTCACCACCCGCATTAGGGTCTTCAGCATCGCCTGGTTGTCCACCACCCGCATTAGGGTCATCAGGATCTGCAAAATCACCTGGTTTTGGACCATCATTAAGACCAGGCTCATCTGCAGCATATGCAGGTGTTGCAAGTAAAGCTAAACCTACTAAGGCCATGAGAAATGCGAGGATAAGGGCCAGGGATTGTTTACGTACACTCTCCATCTCAATCACTCCTTCTTTTAAATTTCAATGCGTAACTTCTTTAAAGCAAAGGTATTTTATCTATCCGGCAATAAAATAACGCTTGCTTTATATAAATAGTAGCACAGTAAAATCATAGATTTAGAAGCCTAGGAGGTGTACAGCCAGGAAATTAGTTAAGCGGTTAGGAGTGAGTGGCTGAAGGCATGAAACTTGTGGATTACACTGCTTTTATCAGGAAATAAAAAAATGAGCCCTTTGAAGTACTCAGCAATGTCCTAGTCTCCCACGTTCT
>JAUNLE010000027.1 GCA_030532415.1 Coriobacteriia bacterium
GAATGGAAGCAGGGTGAAGGAACGCTCCCTAAAACAGGAGACAAGCAATCACTTGCCTACGCTTTTATTACGAGCTCTTTAGTCCTCTTCTTCACGAGTATCATCGTCAAAATCAGAGAGTTCTAGATTGCCAACACGATGAAATTCGCAGTCCTGACAACGACGCAGGTATTCTAACCACTTTTGCATGGTGTCTTCACTGATTGCATGCTCCATCTGACACGCCTCTTTAGCTGCAACTTCATTGGAGACACCAAGTTGGTCAATCAAAAAAGAACTCAAAAGGGAGTGGCGCTCAAGCATACTTTCGCCGTAAAGCTCCCCTTCTTTGGTAAGGTGAATTTTCCCATAGTGAGACTGCTCGACATAGCCATGTTCTTTTAAAACGTTAAGCGCCTTATTAACGCTGGCCTTGCTCACGTCTAACTCATGCGCCAGATCAATTGACTTAACCTGACCATCGCTGTCAAGTGATAACTTATAGATTGCCTCTAAATAATCTTCATGAGACTGTGAAAGCCGAACGAATTCTGGCATATACTTCCTTTATCTACGATTAATCAAATGCAAACGCATAATACACATGCGAATGGTTAAAAGTCTACAAGTGTAAACTTTTATGTCAATGTGTTTTCCACAATCAGAAAGTGTGTGGAATTAAAACTTAGTAAGAGAAATGCTCAGTACAGCATATGGTATGAGAAAGGCTCGAGTATGTCAGATGTGCTAGAACGCTTTATAAGATACGCCTCAATAGATACACAGTCAGACCCCAAAAACGCTGGGCAAACTCCCTCAAGCACAAAGCAATTTGACTTGGCAAAAGTGTTGTTTGAAGAACTCAAAGAACTTGGCATTACCGATGCCGCCCTTGACGAACACGCCTATGTCACCGGACATCTAAGCGCAAGCGAGGGACTCGAAGATCTTCCCGTGCTTGGTCTTATTGCTCACCTAGACGCCTCTCCTGACGCTCCATCAACTAAGGTTCGCCCCCACATCGTTAGCTTTACAGGCGAAGATATTGTACTGGAAGGCCCCAAAGATAAGCCTACTGTTATCAGCGCTCATGAAATTGCCGAAGCTTCAAGTCTTATTGGAAAAGACCTTGTCGTAAGTGATGGAACAACGCTTTTGTCTGCCGATGACAAGGCAGGTGTAGCTGAAATTATGGCGCTTATTGCACGCCTTGTTCAAGATCCAAGTATAGCTCACCCACGACTAGCTATTGCCTTTGTTCCCGATGAAGAAATTGGACACGGAGCCTCGCTTTTAGATCTTGAAAGTTTTGGTGCTGATATTGCCTATACCGTTGATGGTGGCCCAATTGGTGAAATAGAATACGAAAACTTTAATGCAGCTCAACTCGATGTTCGCCTTCGTGGCACCATGGTTCACCCAGGCAGCGCTAAAGATATTATGGTAAACGCCTGTGATATCGCCTGGGAATTTCATAGCATGCTTCCTGCACAACAAAGACCACAGCACACCGAAGGGTATGAGGGATTTTTCCATCTCCATGATATGAGCGGTACGGTCGACGAGGCGCACTTGTCCTACATTATTCGCGATCATAGTACCGAAGAATTTGAAAACAAAAAAGCGCTTGCTCGAAAAGCTGCAGAGCTTTTAGCCCTTCGCTATGGAGCTGATCGAATTAAGCTTGAAATTTCTGATTCCTACTACAACATGGCTCACATAGTTAAGGACCATATGGAATTGGTCGAGAAAGCAAAAGAGGCATTCTTAGCTGCAGGATTTACTCCAAATATCATACCTATCAGAGGCGGTACCGATGGAGCTCAGCTCTCGTATCGAGGCCTCCCCTGCCCAAATCTCTCAACTGGTGGCTATAATTATCATTCAGTAAGAGAATTTATACCTGTCTTTGCACTTGAAGGCATGGTGGAAGTGTTAGTGCAGCTTGTTGAACAATTCGCGCAAGCTTAAATAGGAGCCACGCTATGATAGTTACAAAACCTAGTATTGACCACGTAAAAGCATATCTTAGTGAGCAGGCTGTTCACTTTGAAGAGGAAAATCAGGACGTTCTTACCGTTTTCTTCGATGACTATTTCTATGTAATTGCACAAAACGAGACCGTACTGTCCATCGTCTGTTCGAGCAAAGAAGTCATCGATGCCAACCAGCTTTCTTACGCACATGCTTTTATCGACAAGGTTTATGAGACGCGGAAATTCCCCTTACTTTATCTAAGCGAATCAGAAGATGGTCTTCGTCTTTCTGCAGGCATGAATTATCCGGTAAACCTTAAGAGCACCAAAGAGCAAATGTACGATTTTATTAATTCAGCATTTGCCATCACACAAGATACTATTGAATTATTTTTATCGAATGAAAATGAGGGCAAGTAGGCTATGGCACAAAAAGACGAACTCAAAGAACTTTCACTCGAGCGTATATCCGAAATCTTAGATAAACACAGCACTGCCTATGATATGTCAGAGCGGGTCATACATCTTTTGTATGAAAACAAAGACACCTTCATCTACCTTGATAAGGGTATTTATACGGTCTTGATGAGCACAAAGCCGCGCTTTAGTGAAGACGAAGCTAAACGCTTGCAAGAAAAAGCTTACCAGGAAAGACTTGTAAAACTTAAGATAAAAGAAAAGGTCTCCATGCTCTCAGAAGATGAGCAAGAAAACCCTTTCTATCTTAGTGCTGAATTTCATCACTTCATTCGTCTGGGTTTAAGCGATGAGCAATTAGAGGTCTTAGTCAGTTTGTCCTTGGTAAGCTCGGCACAGCGAATCGACGCGCTTATTGACGAAGCCTAGTCTTTGGCTATAAGCCCTAAAGGTTTGTAAAGGTCAAAGCTTTAGTTTTTAACGATGAGAACATCGCATTCGACATTATGCACGACAAAATTGGAAACTGATCCAAGTAAGGCATACTGCACGCGAGATAAACCTCGGTCGCCGCAAATAACCATATCTGGATGGTTTGGCAAGATGATGTCGTTTACCAAGGTATTTTTTACGGTGCCGTATTTGATGATTACTTCAACATTTTCGACACCAGCTGTTTGCGCCTCGGCTGCAAGTAGTTGAAGCTCGTTGCCTGCATAATCGCAGACTTCGCTAATAAGCTGAGAGTCATAGCTTGCAGCTAAATCGTAGCGCGACATATCAACAACTTGGGCAAGAATTAAGTCGGCATGAAATGAGAGAGCAAGGGCGAGACCGCGCTTGAAAATTTGATTTTGAGTTTCGGTTCCATCAAGCGCTATGAGTATTTTATTGTACTTATCTTGGGCATATGCCACGGTATACCCCTTTCGAAGAGTGTAGTTTTCATCTGTTACTACTATACAACTATTGTTTAACGACTATAATTGAGCACTAAGAATTATTCTCAAAATATTAGGAGGTATCGTGGAAGGCCAAGAAAAAATTAGGCTCACTCAATACGCAGCAAAGGCAGGATGAGCTGCTAAATGGGGTCCGGCGGACCTTCAAGAAGTTCTAGAGCAAATCGCTCCAGAAGAACAAAACGAGATAATGATGGGCTTTGAAACGAGTGACGATGCAGCGCTTGTTAAACTTAATGACGAACAAGTGGCTGTTTTAACGATAGATTTCTTCACCCCTATTGTTGATGATCCATACGATTTTGGCCGCGTTGCAGCTGCTAATGCCCTTAGTGATGTCTATGCTATGGGCGGAAAACCTATTGCAGCCCTCAATATGCTCGCATTTCCTTGTGCATTTGGAGCCGAGGTAATCGGAGCTGTTATGCGTGGTGGAAATGACCAGGTGCGCCTTGCTGGTGCCGTAACAGTTGGCGGTCATACCATCGAAGATAAAGAACCTAAGTATGGTTTGTCGGTGTATGGTTTAGTTCACCCTGACAAGGTAGTAGCAAATAAGGGTGCACAAGTAGGTGACTACCTCTACCTTTCCAAACCAATCGGTTCAGGAATTATGGCAACCGCTCAAAAGCGAGATAAAATCACCGAGGAAGAATTCCAGCCAGTTATTGAAACAATGTGCGAGCTTAACAAAGAAGTAAGTGAAGCCATGGTGGAAGTTGGAGCTCACGCTGCAACCGATGTTACTGGCTTTGGTCTTTTAGGTCACTTACACGAAATGCTTGAATCCTCAGGCGTTTCTGCAACGATTGATGCTCATAAAGTTGAGCTTTTTGACCAAGCAAAAGAGCTTGCAAAAAATGGTGTTATGCCTGGTAAAATCAAGGACATGGCTGCATGGGCAAAAGAGTTCACCACGATTGAAGCTGACGAAGAAACCCAAGAGCTCATCTTCAATATATTTGCAGACCCTCAAACTTCAGGAGGCCTTCTCGTTGCAATTGCACCAGAAGACGCCGAGCGTTTTGAGAAATTGGTAGAAGAAAAACTTGGTCGTGCTATACCTCGAATTGGTATAGTTACACAAGATGAAAGTTCAAGAATTACCGTAAAAGTTTAGTTACTCAAGCTAATTTCAACAATTACGCAGGATAGCAACAAACAAAAGCAGTAGTTCTTTTATTTGAGATGTCATGGCGGTGTGTATGGAAAACCAAATGACTCAATACCTGCGTAATTTACCGCGTATTGATGATGTACGAGACAATACCTTGCTCGATCCTTATCGGGCAAGGTATTCAGCAGATCTTATCGCAAGAGCTGCCCGAGAAGTTGTCGAAGAAGAGCGCTCTTGTATTCTTTCGCTTGAAGGCGATTCATACACTCCTAAAAATGAAGAATACTTTGCGCGCAAGACCATTGAAAAGCTTGAAGCGCTGATAAAACCTTCCTTAATGAGCTGCATTAATGCAGCTGGTGTTGTAATTCACACTAATATGGGGCGTGCTGTCTTATCTGAAAGAGCGTCACAAGCAGTCTATGAAATTGCACGCTCGTATTCCAATCTTGAGCTTGACTTACAGTCGGGAAAACGCGGTCTTCGTCACAGCCACGTAGAAGGCATTCTAACTGAGCTCACCGGTGCCGAGGCAGCTGTAGTGGTGAATAATAATGCTGCAGCAGTTATGCTTGTGCTCAGTGAGCTTGCCCAAAATAAAGAGGCCATCATTTCTCGTGGAGAACTTATTGAAATAGGTGGCAGTTTTAGAATCCCTGAAATTATGCGCCTGTCCAACGCGACTATGGTTGAAGTTGGCACGACGAATAAGACGCATCTGTTCGACTACGAACGCGCCATCACAGAAAACACCTCCCTTTTTTTAAAAGTGCATCCTTCTAACTTTAGAATTCTTGGATTTACCGAAACTCCAGATGCACGCGAACTCATGCACCTTGCCCATGAGCACAATATCGTTGTTTATGAGGATTTAGGTTCTGGTGTCTTAGTGAACTTGGAGGCTTACGGTCTTCCTCACGAAAGAACGGTCAATGAGGCGCTTTCAGAAGGCGTTGATGTTGTAAGTTTCTCAGGCGACAAGCTCTTAGGTGCAACGCAAGCTGGCATTATTGTTGGCAAAAAAGCTATTATTGATCGCATCAAGAAAAATCAGCTGCTCAGAGCTCTGCGTCCTGACAAATTAACGCTTGCGGCACTTGAAACAACCTTGCTTGAATACCGAAATGAAGCTCGAGCAATTTCAGAAATTCCTACCCTTCGACTTCTTACAAAAAGCTACGAAGAACTTAAACAACAAGCTCAGGTCTTTGTGGACGAACTTAAGGCATCGCTTTCTGAAAAAAGCTTGGATATCTACGAAATTGGAAGCGAGCCTGACAGCTCGCGCGCAGGAGGCGGCTCGATGCCTGCAATTGATATCCCGACTGAACTCGTGATAATCTCTTCAAAGCTCAATAATGAAGTGGACTTGAAAAACAGTCTCTTACATGACTTTGATATCCCTATCATCACGCGCATTCACAAAGATAAGCTTGCGCTAGATTTGCGAACGCTCTTGCATGAGGAGGAGCGCACTTACCTGCTTAATTCGCTCAAAGAGGTACTAAAGGCATAAAAAGTATGAAACAAGGCGATTTTGATACATCTTTAATACTAGGCACCGCTGGCCACATTGACCACGGAAAATCCTCTTTGATTAATATGCTTACCGGCACTAATCCAGACAGGCTTGAAGAGGAAAAGAAGCGTGGTATCACCATCGAGCTTGGATTTGCAGAACTTACCCTTCCAAGCAAAAGGCGCATTGGTGTAGTAGATGTTCCAGGTCATGAGAAATTTGTTCGACAAATGATTGCAGGGGCAACGGGAATAGATATTGGCATGCTTGTTGTAGCAGCCGATGATGGACTGATGCCTCAAACCATAGAACACACTCAAATAATGGAGCTTTTGGGTATCAAAAACATCCTGGTTGCCCTTAGTAAAATTGACTTAGTCGATGATGAGTGGCTTGACTTAGTAAAAAATGATATTAAGGATTTTCTTGCAACGACCTCCTATGCTGGAGCTCGAATTATTCCGGTTTCTTCAAACACGCACGAAGGTAAAGAAGAACTCTTACTCGCGCTTGATGAGCTAAGCGCTCACCTTGACAAACCACATGGTTTTGAACAGGCGTTTAGGCTTCCCATTGACCGTGTATTTACGCTTAAGGGTGTTGGCACCGTTGTAACTGGCACGCTTTGGTCGGGCAGTGTTGCAACTGACGACATCCTTCATCTGTACCCTTCAAACAAAGAGGTGCGCGTTCGATCAATTCAGGTACACTCAAGATCTGTTGAGCGAGCTTTTGCTGGACAGCGAACGGCGCTCAACCTTGTTGGGGTAGATAAAAACGAGATCCAACGTGGAGACACAATAGCAGCTCCTGGCACACTTCAAGAGCGCTTAGTCTTCGATGCCTACTTCAACTACCTTGGAAAACCTTCAAGTGACGCAGCTTTTATTTCAGGCGCACGCGTGCATATTAACCACGGCACTAAAGAGGTATTAGGAAGAATTCTCTTAACGAATAATCAAGAAGCGCTTGCTCCTAAAGAATCCTCCTTTGTGCAAATTCGCTTAGAAGAGCCGCTTATGGTGCGCGCTGGAGACCGCTTTATCGTTCGTTCATACTCTCCCGTGCACCTTATTGGTGGCGGTAACGTTTTATTTACCGAACCGAGCCATCGCACGAAGTTAAGTACTGAAGAATTGAACTTTTTAGAAGCAAGCCTTCAAGGCAAAACTGATGATACCGTCTTTTATTATCTGAAGTCACAAACGCTGCCTTTAGGAACTGCAGAAATTGCAAAAAGCCTTGATCTTGCAAACAAAGAGGTCCAAGCTTCACTTGATGCACTCTTAAAGCAAGACGCACTTGTCAAAATTGACATCAACGCAAAAGCGCTCTATATGGACAAAAATCAGCTGAGCGATCTTCTAGCAAGATTTGAAAAACAACTTATAGCCTTTCATCACAAAGAGCCACTGAAGCATGGTATTAGTGATGCTGCTCTAAGAGATTTGATTGACAAACGCCTAAGCCTACCCGCTTTTGGAGCCTTGCTTTTGCGAGCACAAGAGATGGGTCTTGCAGAAATTAATGAAGAGGGCGCAATTGTTCATCCTCAAGCAGGTATAGGAGCAAAACAAGCCGGAGAACGCACAAAAGAAACGATGTATAGCGCTATACACGCCGACGGGCTTACACCACCTTTAAGTGACGCCTTAATCAAGGAATTAGGCCTTGATTCTCAGCTGGCAATGCGCATGCTCAGACAACTTGCAAAAGAAGGACGTCTTGAGCGTATAGCGGTCGATTATTTTGTGTCAAAAGAAAATTATCTTCTTGCTCTTGAGAAAACAAAGAAGCTCATAGAAAAGCATGGCTTTGCAGATATGGCATTAATTAAAGACGAATTGGGCTTCTCACGAAAATATGCAATCCCCTATCTTGAGCACCTTGATGCCACTGGGGTGACCATACGTAAGGGTGATACTAGAGTTTTACGATAAAGGGGATTATAATATCTTCTTGTTCAAGTTCCGATGGAGATGGATGAGTCCTGGTGGGCTCCGCGGTCTTCAAAACCGTTGTGAGGCGTGGAGAACGTCTTGGGTGTGTTCGATTCGCACACATCTCCGCCAATCCTATACGTTTTCAAGCAAATACGGCAGAAGTCTTGAATATCCCGCTTCTGTCATAGCGCTCTTTGGCACAAAGCGTAGCGCTGCGCCATTTATGCAATAACGAAGACCTCCCTTGCTGTGCGGTCCATCGGTAAAAACATGACCTTGGTGAGAATTAGAATCGCTCCCCCTTACTTCAATTCGCTTCATATTCAAAGAGTCGTCTTCGAGGTAATTCAGGGCATCGGTCGTAATAGTTTTCGTGAAACTTGGCCAGCCACAGCCTGCATCAAACTTATCAAGGGATGAAAAAAGCGGCTGCCCACTTACAATATCTACGTAAACTCCCTCTTCGTCTAAATCATTGTAAGGATGAGAAAATGGCCGTTCAGTAGCATCATCTTGTGTCACCTGGTATGAGAGCTCATCGAGAGTTTCCTTTAGATGTGCCTCATTAACTTGTTGTTTTCCTGGATAGAGCAAATCGTTTACTTGGGCGATGTTGATGTGGCAATAGCCTTGTGGATTTTTGTCGAGATAATCTTGGTGATAATCTTCGGCATACACAAGGTTTTCAAGGGGATTAAGCTCAATTACGCTCCTGCCATTAAGCTCCTCGTTTAAAAGTTCATGCGAGAGCCGCACAATCTTTTCAGTTTGCGTATCACCTGGTTCCCAATATATTCCAACGCGATACTGTCTACCTCGATCGTTACCTTGTTTATTGAGTGATGTTGCGTCGATAATTGAGTAGAAGCGATCGAGCAATTCTGCAAGATGCACGACATGAGGATTATATTCAATCATAAGCGTTTCTGCATGATCTGTTTGTTTTATGCGGTAATAGTCGGTATTATCACTAATGCCGTTCGCATAGGCAACGCGAGTATCCACCACACCGCGCACAAGCTTGAAGTAAGCCTGAGCTCCCCAAAAGCAACCTGCAGCAAGGTAAATTTTTTTCGTCTTTTTGAATGCATCCTGCTCGTAAGTGTTCTGCATATTCACACCTCAAAACTTGTTGAGTTCACTACTTTGTAGTTCATATCTTCCCAAAACAGAGCAGAAGATTCTTACTTATCGTTTCGCACTTGCAGAATGTCGGTCTCTTTGGATTTGTTTTGCTTCTTCTTTAGTTTGAGTGGCAGGAGGATTATTCCTATAAGGACTAAACTGCTTGCTAGGGCTATTACTTTAAGCAAGGTACTTGATTTGAAGTAACTTAGGAACGAGGGGGCTTCATGTGTCGCTTGTTCTAGGATAGCTAAGTATTTACGCATCATCTCAAGCTTTTGGTTTACTTGGTCTAACCAACCTTCGGGATGTTCACTTAAGAGGTATTCAATTTCTTTCTTAAGTGTTTCTATGCGGTCAAGGATTTCTTGAGCAGAAATCATTTGTCCAGGGTTGTCTGGATCTTCTAGCATGATTTCTGAGAGATCTTTGTCGCTGAATTTGTCTTCTATTAGGTCTTTGATTTGTTTTTCAAGTGCATCAAGTTCTTTAAGTTTTTCTTGTACTTTGCGTTGCAGGTCTTGGTTTTGTGAGTTGTTATTTTCAGTAGGTAGGACTGCAACCTCTATTGGAGCGGGAGTTTCTTGAGCGCTTTCGGCTGGCTTGTCTTGAGTCTTTGGGGCTTCTTCTTTGGGTTTAGGCTTGGTTGGTGCTACAGGTTTAACAGGTGCTATTGGCTCCTGGACTTCAACGGTAGTGCTTACATCTTCTGCCCAAAAATCAGGTACGTCTTCATAGTCCTCATCGTCTACTTGAGGTTCTGGTTCGGATTCTGGGTATATGGTTTCAGACTCAGAGGTAATGGGGGGGCAGGTGGCACTAAATCGAAATAACCTGTACCTATAAGCGCTTTAAAAGCCATAGCGAAATTGTTTGCATTTTCCAAATGAAAATATTCTGCGTCGCTTAGCTCTATGATTGCTGATTTTACTTCTGGATTAACAGTGCTATAAAGTTCGAAATTTCGTCTTGCAACTTTCTCAGCTTTCTCAAGTTTACCGAGCTCTTCTTGATTTGCATAGCCTTTGTCAACGTCCTCTTGATTAATAGAAATCATTCCCCTGAAATAATCAATCTTCTTTTGATTAGGATGCGCTTTTGATTCTTCTTCTTCAAGTTTTTCTATATACTGAGGAATAAATATATATTTTGCATCAAGATAACAAAAGTTGCTGTAAAGAGTATCATGATAAGCACCCTTTGCATCAAGATAAGCATTCAGGTACTCATCATCTTCTGGATATCGAAATTGATGTTTATCCAGCACTTCATGATATTTATGATGACTGTCATACATGTTTTGTGCAGCATCGTCCGCTGCCTGTTCGGCTGTTTGGTATGCTTTCCATGCTTCATACTGCTCTGGCGTATTGCCGAAGTAATCCCTTTTAGCCAAACCCCAATATGTTTCTTCATGCGGAAGGTAATCTTCATAAGGTTCTGTCGCATACGCAGCGGGCACGCAGATTACAGCAGCAAGAAAGAATGCAACTATTCCGTATACAATCTTCTTGAACGACATAGTGATGGCTCCCTCAGATACCCACTTAAAAATCTTTTAATATTACTATTAGTATAATAATCTAAGCAGAAGCCTTGTTGCACAACAATTAGCATGTCTGGCTGTCAATGGACGAAGGTGTGTAAATAGAAGCTTTTAGTCAATTGAGCTCTTGTAAGAAGGCATCTTAAAACTCACAGCAGCAAAAAAGAGGCGGCCTAGCAGGAAAGCTAGAACCGCCTCGTATGTATATCAATCAAAGCTAAAATTAGTGTGAATACGTATCCTTGTTGACTTTACCAAAGAAAATCTTGTAAACGATTACATGGTAAATCAAAACGATAGGTACACCAATAAGAGCAATGATAGCCATAGCGCTTAGGGCATTCTCAGAAGAAGCAAATGGAGCGCCAATGGTAATGGTTTGTCCCACGTTCTCTTGTGCCATAAGTGCGAACTGTGGAGTTGCAGCAGGTACAAGCGCTGGGAAGAGCGAAAGCACCATGGTGATAATGATAAAGGCAACGGTAAGTGAACTTGAAATAAATGCAAGTAAATCATTCTTACCGCTCTTAACAATAGCAAGTACTGCAAACACAACAGCAAGTACGCCCGTAAGCACGCGAGCAACCATAAAGCCGCCACCTAAGTAGTACTTAACGCCTGCTTCAGGTAAGTTAGGTACAACTAAGAAGAGATAGAACAAACTTGCAAGAGCGAATACAACAATCGTTAGAATTGCAAGTGGCTTTACAAGAGCTTGTGCACGCTTGTGAAGGTCGGTGTGCTCATGGGTCTTTCGAGCAGTCCAGGTTGCACCTTGGAGGAGCGCCATAAGCAGTGAAAGAACTCCGCACAGCAATGGAAGCACACCAAGAATCTGGACGAAGCGAGCTGGGAATGAACCAGCAACATCGCCATTTTCTAGAAGTGGAATACCATTTAAGAGGTTTCCAACTGCTGCACCGTACAAAATAGCAGGCAAAAGAGATCCGATAAAGAATCCAAAATGCCAAAATCCGCCTAATGAACCGTCGTGGCTACCCGCATAGTGAATAGCTACGGCGCGTAAAATGAGCGAGAAGAGCACGAGCATAATTGCGAGATAAAAACCCGAGAAGGTTGTTGCATATGCAGGAGGGAAGGCGGCGAACAGCGCGCCACCTAAGGTAAGAAGCCATACCTCATTACCATCCCAAACAGGTCCAATAATTGAACGCAAGATTCCTTTTTCTTCATCAGTCTTAGCGATGAATGGATATAGAGAGCCTACGCCTAAATCAAATCCATCCAAAATATAGTAGGCAACCATAACAACTGAAAGAAGGATGAACCAAAGAACTTGAAGAAATGTTACTTCAACTCCCATTATAAATCAGCTCCTTCCGCAGATGCTTTGTCTGTTTTACCCTCACTTTTTTGAGCTTTATGATGTAAGTCATCTACTAAAAACTCATTACCCTCAGAATCAATTAAAAGTTTTCTACCTTTTTTCTCGACCGTAGTTGTCTCGCCATGAACGTTGTCAGCGATAAGAGCTTCGGTAACCTTATCTTCAACTACAGGACCATTCTTAATGTACTTAACGATGGTCTTAACCCAGGTTACGAAGATAACGCCGTATACCAACATGAAGAGCAAGATGGTAATAATAAGCTCGGGAGCACTAACTGCCATAGAAATTGCATCTTCAGTCTTCAAAAGACCGTAGACAACGTAAGGTTGACGTCCTACTTCAGTTACCGCCCAACCGAACTGGATAGCAAGCATTGGGAACAAAGGAGCCCAAATAAAGAGATTGAGCAGTCCCTTAGAGAGCTTCTCATTTTGTGAATGCTTAAGCTTTTTGAAGCTTGCCCACAAAGCAAGAATTGTTACGAGAACAATTGCACCATAAAGCGCAACCATGATGTGGTAGCTGTAGAAGATAAATGGAACATTGAGCGCTTCAACATCTTCTTGTGGGAAAGAATTTAAGCCTGGATACACCTTGTTCGCATCAAAGCTTGCAAGCCATGAGGTACCACCAGGGATTGCAGGACCATATACGGTCTGGTTTGCTTCATCCACAATACCGAAGAGGTAAAGTTTAGCAGGTTCATCAACCCATTGAGCTTCCATAGCAGCAAGTTTCATTGGTTGAGTTTCAGCAACCACTACTGCTTGTTGGTGTGCAAATGGGAGCATTAATACCGTGGTAATAACTGCAACGATTGCTCCGATTCTAAAGGCGGTTTTAGCAAAGTGAGTAAAACGACCCTTCTTTAAATAGTAAGCAGCTAAACCGAGTGCTAAGAATGCACCTAAAATTAAGAGTGCATCAACGGTGTGGAAATAGCGAGCTCCTGTTGAAGGATTGAATGCTGCTGCGAAGAAGTCTGTCAAAACAGCTTTTTGACCTAAGTCAGTGTTAATAACTTCATAGCCTGCTGGTGTTTGCATCCATGAATTTGCAATTAAAATCCAAAGTGCAGATAATGCAGATCCAAGCCAAACAAGCCATGCTGAAACCATGTAGAACTTAGGCGAAACTTTGTCTCGACCAAAGATCATGACACCTAAGAATACAGATTCCAAGAAGAACGCAAAGAGTGCTTCGGCTGCTAGTGGAGCACCAAAAATATCGCCGACGAATCTTGAATAGTTTGCCCAGTTTGTACCGAAGGCAAACTCCATCGTGATACCTGTTGCTACTCCAACTGCAAACGTCGCAGTGAAGACGCGTACCCAGAACTTGGTAGCGGCCCTATCTTTTGGATTTCTCGTCTTGTAATAACGAGTTTCTGTTAAAGCCAAAATGAGGCCTAAACCAATCGAAAGTGGTACGAACAAAAAGTGGTAAATAACTGTGAACGCAAATTGGAAGCGTGACAGAAAGCCCACATCGGTAAGTAGTTCGCCCATTTCATCCCCTTTCAAACTATAATTACGTCAAATTGATACTATATTAGAATCATATCAGCATGAGTCCCCAAATGCTACACATTTCCTACAAAATCTGACAACAGAATACCTTTTTTTATTAGAACTGTACAGACTACAGGAATTAGAGCAAAGAATCGTAAATATTAGCAAAGCCTTGGCACATATTTTGATAGCTGAAAAGCTTTTGAGCACGGTTTTTCGCATTTTTTGCAAGCTCAGATAAATAGCTTGGATTCTGATAAAGCACGTTGATTGCACGAGCAAGCGCATCAGGCTTGTTGGGTTCTACTAAGATGCCATCTTCACCGTGGGAAGTTGCAAAACTCACTCCTGTTGCAAGTCTTGAGGCAACCGTTGGAGTAGCTGCTGCATGAGCTTCAATTTGCACCAGTCCAAATGCTTCACTATTTGCAATTGATGGAAGCACTAAAAGATCGGCTGCAGCATAGGTCAAAGCTAGCTCGTATGCGCTCATCGAAGGTACAAAGTGAACGCGATGCTGCAAGCCTAAATCAAGCGTTTGTTCTACAAGCTGCGTTTTATACGGACCAGTTCCCACAATTACCAACGTTCCAGGAACGGCTGTAAAAGCATTAAGTAAAACATCGATACCTTTGTAATACACCAGGCGGCCCACAAACAAGGTTAGGGGACTTTCAGGCTCCGTCAAACTAAGTTTCTTACGTTGAGCCATACGCTCTGATGCCTTATCTTCACCTGTAAAACTTCCAAAAAATTCTGTATCACAGCCAAAAGGAACAACAAAAACCTTATTCTGATACTTCTTCAGTGCATCCGAAGAGCGCTGTAGTTGTGGAGAAGAAACAACGATTGCATCGGCACGCGATAAAAACGAATGCATGACTGGCTTATACATTTGTTTGAGAAACTTCTGCCTTACGATATCTGAATGATACGAGATGACCAGCGGCTTTTTGGAGAGCTTAGAATGTTTATGTAGGGCCTTAAGATAGGCATAGTCTGCATAAGGATATGGCATGTGAAAGTGAAGGATGTCTGCTTGCTCGCTTAAGTCAATAAGCTTCTGGCTCAAACTTGGGGCAATAGGTGTGTTGGCAATAAGTTTGCTCGTTTGAAGTTCTTCGAAAGATACGCCACTCAGGTCGAAGTCAAGGCGATGCAGGCGCTCAGGAGCCTGAGCACCCAGCAAATGTACGTCAGCAATATGAGCTTTTGTTAGCTCTCGTGCTAAATTGCCCATATGCGATTCAATACCTCCCAAAACAAAAGGGAGGTATTTATTAACCATTAAGACCTGCATCTTAGGCGTTTTGTGCAAACTCTCGTCCCCAATTTACTAAGCGCTCTTGTTCGTCTTTATCAAGAGACTCTGCATAAATGCGCACAAGCGGCTCGGTGCCTGAAGGACGCATTAATAACCAGGCATCATCCTCGAAATCTAAACGAATGCCGTCGCGCCTATCAATAGTAAGAACTGTAGAGCCTGCTACTTCTTTAAGCTCAAAATCCACTAATGCGCCTTTGAAACGCTCAATAACCTCATCATCTAAGGTTAAATCATAGCGTGAATAATAAAATTTGCCGTATTTATCTTCAATTTCACGTACGAGTTCAGAGAGACTCTTTTGCTGCTTTGCCATCATTTCACACAAAATTAAATCAAGGAGCAAACCGTCGCGCTCAAGCACGTGCTCACTAACTCCTATGCCGCCCGACTCTTCTCCCCCGCATATAACGTCGCCCTTAAGCATCTCCTCATAAATATACTTAAAGCCAATTGGTCGCATCGTATAAGAAAGACCAAGATCTCGTGCAGCTCGTTTAAGGATGGATGAACCAGAGCTCGTTGCAACAACCCTGCCGCGTTTGCCCTTGTTATATAAGTGAAGCGTGAGGAGGGTTAAAATTTTATGCGGCGAAACAAAATTGCCGAACTCATCAAGCGCGCCAATTCTATCAGCATCGCCATCATTTATTAGGGCAGCTTGTGCTCCTACCTTAAGAAGCTCGTCTTTAGTTTCTTGTATCCACGGAAATATTGGCTCCGGGTGAATACCGCCAAAATCCGCTTTTTTCTCCTGACGAATTGCATGTGTTTTGATGCCAAGTGATTCAAACAAGGCAGGTACGTATTGGCGTGAGGCACCATACATCGCATCGTGCACGACAAAAAGCTGGGCATCTAAAATTGCCTGCGTATCAACGCTTGACTTAAGCTTCCGTAAGTAGGCATCCATGAGCGAAACGCTTTGTACTTCACCTTTTTGTGTGACTGCTTTATCTGGCAGCAAAGCTTCGATTTTATCGGTAAAAGCCTTGGTAGAAGCACCGCCATCTTCCATGCGAACCTTAATTCCAAGGTAGTCTGCAGGATTGTGCGATGCAGTAAGCATTAGGCCACCTATGCAATTTGGATCTTGCGCTATACTCCAGCACAATGCAGGTGTTGGGATATAGCTATCCGAGAGCCTTGCCTCGATACCATTTCCTGAAATTACTTGAGCAGCAAGTCGAGCGAAGCTGTCTGCATGAGGCCGCGTGTCATACGCGAGCAAAATATAGGGTGCGTGAGCGTTCTTAAAGCTTTCTTCTTGTTTGAATTGTTCGGCACAAGCCCAAGCAACTCTAGAAACATTTTCTTCGGTAAAATCGCCATTTTGACGAGCTCGCCAGCCATCTGTTCCAAAATGAATAGCCGCCATGCATATCCTCCGTTTTTCGCTTGCACTTCTCTATAGCTGTACTTTACATGGTATACCTTTTATACAAAAGTGCTGTATGATGATTAAAATTATAATCTGGGGACACGGTATGACAACTTCTTTTTATCAAGACCTGCGGGTCGTGATAATGGCAGGCGGATCAGGAAAACGACTCTGGCCTCTTTCAAACGAACAAAGACCTAAACAGCTGCTCTGCACAAATAGCAGTGGGCTTTCTCTCTTACAAGAAACTATTAATCGAATGAGAAAAATATCAAGCGAGGTTTTAGTTCAAAGTTCAAAAGAAACCTTCCCTGAAATAAACTCTCACCTTCTCAGAGCATATTCTGACAAGGCTCCCCGAATCATTACCGAGCCCGCCCACATTGATAGCGCCTATGCCTTCACTTATCAGGCAGCCTTAAGTGAAGACGAATCACCCGATAAGATTTTGGCAATTGTTCCTGCAGACCATTTAATTGAAGAAGAGCAAGACTATATTCAAGCCTTTGAACGTGCAGTGGCCTTCTTAGAAAAACACCCGGATGCAATATGTCTTATAGGGTCAATCCCAAACGAGGTCTCCGAGCACTACGGATATATCGAAACAGAGCAAGAGCTCATAGAATTTCCTCAAGTCTATTCGATAGCTCGTTTTATCGAAAAACCTTCAAGATTTAAGGCGAGCATCCTGATTGATGAAGGAGCGCTGTGGAATTGCGGAATTATTCTTGCCTACCCTAAAACGCTTATCGCTACGGTAAGCTCGGCAATTGAGCAAAGCGCAAACGCTCAAGTCGCCCAAACCCTAACAAGTGCAATTAATCAAGAGCCTCCTCAGGAGCAGTATCCGCCTGATAGCTCAAAGCTTTCTTTTGACTACCTCGTCTTAGAATACGCAAAAAATCTCTTTGTTGTAAAAAGCGAGCATAAGCTTGTGGATGTGGGCAATTTCGAGACTTTAGCTTCATATAAACAAAGTGAGTTCATCGCATACGACTCAAAAGATAATATCGTCATCCAAAACGACTATCGCCAAAAAACAATCGGACTGCTTGGGCTCAAAAATACGCTGCTCGTTTCTTCACCCGACGCAATGCTTATTGCAAACCGCTCTGACCTTGATGCCATGAAAAAGCTCTATGATCTGGTGGAAAAGGACAGCGAGCAAGCACAAAAACTTTCGTATAGCATTCAAGAACGCCCTTGGGGTACGTGGAGACTGCTTCACAGTGAGGTTGATTCCGGATTTTGGCTTAAAATTATTAAGGTCGATGCACAAAAACGTCTCTCACTTCAATCTCATGAACACCGGCAGGAAACGTGGATTGTTCTTTCGGGCAGGGCTCTGGTAGAAATTGATGATGAAACGATAGAACTTGAGCCTTTGGACAAGGTCACTATCGAGCCTCATCAAAAACATAGGCTCATGGCTTATCAAGATTCATTGACCGTTCTTGAAATAGCTCGCGGATCAATCTTAGACGAACAAGACATTATCAGGTACGAGGACGATTTTGGAAGAATCTAGCGCGCCCGCTGCTCCTTTAAGCACCTTATTCGAACTGAGCGTAAAACGTGCGAACTGCCTGCTCAAACTTCTTTTGGCTAAACTGCTCTTTCACTTCGCTATAGGCTTTTTCTCGAAGCAGACGCGCAAGCGTTTCGTCGCCTGATAAGCGCTCGAGCGCATCGACAAGCGCTCCAACATTTTGTGCTACAATCGAAATTCCC
>JAUNLE010000028.1:0-16452 GCA_030532415.1 Coriobacteriia bacterium
TCACCAACTCCAGGTACTTCAAGCAATTCTTTTGAGAGACCAGGAGATAGGGACTTAACAGGAGTTTCGGTAGTGACACAAAGCAATGCTTTGTACAAGAAACATATCCTTCCAAAAACTGGAGATACTAGCAATACCCACTTATGGCTTGGTACGATGATCGTATCTGCAGCTGGACTCACTTATATGCTTAGAAAGCGTATGCTTAAGAAGCATACTGAGAAATAAGGTAATCGCAGGTACTTACTATTTGTTTAGTACTTACTTGAAATAGATTAAGAAAGGGCGCTAAAAGAATTAGCGCCCTTTCGTTTGTCTTTCGCTTATATAAGCTAGTGAGCTTATTTCAGTAAATTATCGTTATCGAAATAATCAATCTTCATTGACGAGCGAACCTTTGCCAAAGTTTCTGCAGCAGTTTGCTCAGCCTTTTTACTTCCCTCTTTAAGAATTTCTAGAACCTCCGGTAAGCGAGCTTCCCATTCTTTGCGTCGCTCACGAATTGGGCCTAATTCTGACTGCATAACATTATTGAGGAATTTCTTAACCGTTACATCACCTAAGCCACCTCGCTCATAATGTGCCTTAAGCTCGTCCAAGTTCTCATACTCAGATAAAAACTCTCCAAAGTATTCTGGTCGACAAAAAGCATCCAAGTATGTAAAGACTGGATTGCCCTCAACATGACCTGGGTCGTCTTTCCTTAAGTGAGTTGGATCGGTATACATAGACATAATCTTTGACTTGATTACATCAGGTTCATCTGAAAGATAAATGCCATTACCTAATGATTTACTCATTTTCGCCTTACCGTCAGTTCCAGGAAGACGAAGACTCGCCTCATTCGAAGGGAGAACAATATTTGGTTCTACAAGTGTTTCACCATACACTTCGTTAAACTTACGAGCGATTTCACGAGCTTGTTCAATCATTGGTTCTTGGTCTTCACCAGCAGGAACTGCAGTCGCATTAAATGCCGTAATGTCAGCCGCTTGGCTAATTGGATAACAGAAAAATCCAACAGGAATGCTGGCTTCAAACTTACGTTGTTTAATTTCCGATTTAACCGTTGGGTTTCTTTGCAAGCGAGCTACACTTACAAGGTTCATATAATAAAAAGCAAGTTCAGGCAACTGTGGAATCATAGATTGAATGAAGATACAACTTTTTTCAGGATCAATACCACAGGCTAAATAATCAAGTGCAACCTGCATGATATTCTGACGAACCTTTTCAGGTTGTTCTGCATTATCAGTGAGTGCTTGAGCATCTGCAATCATAATGAAGATCTCGTCATAGGTTCCAGAATTCTGCAGGCGAACACGCTCTTTAAGTGACCCTACATAATGCCCCACGTGAAGACGTCCTGTAGGACGGTCGCCTGTTAAGATAATCTGCTTCATATATAAAACTCCCCTATAAGATTTTGTTTTCGAACGCATTGATTTCTTGTCTCATTATACCGATTCCGGCTAGCTTATTGTTCGGGTATATAGAGCAAGTTCAAGGGCTATTACGACATGCATTACATCTAGAACTTTAAACATAAAAAGCGTCTTTGCACTCAAATAAACAAGTACAAAGACGCCATTGTGTAAGATTAACAGCTCGATACAAGCTTTGTTAAAACTAGCTAAGGTCTTAAATCAACCTCAATCATATCCCCTGCTTTTGGTAAATCTTTCATAACATCAGCCATGTAATACGCATGCATCTCATTTGCAACAAGAGGAGCTAAATGCACGCCATCGGCAGGATATGCTTCAAGTACCCCGTCATCTGCTAGAGCGAGCCTGAGTTGTTTTACACTCCAAAAACGCCCGCCAGGCTCAACCACGCTTGGCCTGTCTTCACCATAAAGTTTCTTTGGTTTTGATGGTTTTCCAGGACCACCCGCTGGAAAATCTTCTACCAATCTAACCTGAAGCTTTTTCATAAATATATCTTGGTTAAAATATTTCATCATCAGCGGATACAGGTAAAAATCAGTAGTAAACGCAGCACCCCCTGGAGGGCCTGAAATTCCTACAATCACCTTACCGTCTACCACCGCACCAAAGCTGTGATGACCTGGTCCATGGCATACTTGATGGTAAAGAATTGTACCAATTTCTTCGAGCATCTCGACATTCCAGTCATCAGAGCCCTTTGATGAACCTGCGTTAAGTACTACAATATCGCACTGCTCGCACGCATCTTTGACCGCCTGTTTTATTTCATCGTGATCATCTTTGACAATATCCCATACGACGGGCTCGCCGCCCCAATTTCTAATTTTTTCTGAAATAAGAAGGCTGTTGGTTTCAATATTTTTGCCTAGCGGAATGGAGTCTTGAGCATGAACAAGCTCGTTTCCCGTTGGTATGAAAGCGATGCGTGGTTTTTTGAGTACTTCAATTTCTCGAACATTACCGGATAGAATTGCTGATAACAATAAAGGAGTAAGTCTTTGATGTTTTTGAGCAAGAACGCTGTCCAAATTGAGCTTGCTTCCAGCCTCTGAAGTACCCACATACTGAGCAGAAGGAGGTGCAGCAAACGATATTTCTGATAAATCATCTGAAAGCGTAACGTGCTCGATAACAATAGCAGTATCAAATCCTTCAGGCATTGCAACGCCAGTATTTGCGAACTCCCAGTCTATCCCCTTTTTCCATCCACGGGTGTCTGGCATGCCATCTTTGAAATCTTTCCAATGGACAGCTACCGAATCCATTCTGCAAGAACGAGCATTTGGAACCTCAACTTTAGAATACACATCCTTAGCAAGCACTCGATTGCCTGCTTCAAAAACAGAAAGAATCTCTGTTTTTGGCTCAAAGTGAGCATGGTCAAGCAGAGCTTGGGCCGCCTCATCTCTGCTGACTTCTACATGATGCGAATGATCTCTCATAGTCCTCCTTTTCAGTATTTCTTCTTTGCTAAATATAATAGCGTAAAATACCTAGAGAACTATTTTTTTCTAAAGCCCATGTATGTTTTTTCTCCCTCTATAATTGGGAGGCTTAAGATAATTACATCATCCTCATAAATAGCATCGAGTTTGAGAGCAGCAAGTTTGTCGCCTTTCGTCTCAATAACTATCTTATTACCATCAAGCGTCCACGTGCCCTCTTCAACTACATCATCAACTGTAAAGCTTAGTTCGGAATTTTCTTTTAATTCAAAGCTATAGTTAGAGCCCATAAGTTCTATTTCTTCTTGCTTATTTGCAAAATGATTGCGTTCGCCTAAAGCATCAAAATAGGCAAGATCCCACTTTCCTATGAGTTGTTTTTCTACGCTTGCTTCCTCTTTGTCGGCATCCTTTTCTGCAGCCTCAGGAGCTGGTTCAGGGGCAGCTTCATTTTCTTTTTGATCAGCAGCCTCGTCTTTTGCGGGAGCATTGGCATCGGCATTCGCATTATCTACAGCCTCAACTTGACCAGATTGAGCAGCCGATTCACCATCTTGAACATCTTGTTTTGGAGCGCCGCATGACGCTAAAGATAGTGCAGCGAAAAGTAATAGGATAATAACTAGTAAGGAATGTTTCTTTTTCATGATTGCATCCATTTCTTTTTTGAGGGCGTATAGTTGAGCTGTAAAGTATCGTTCGGTAAAACTACTAAGACAAAAGATGAAGATGTAAGTCTTTCTATATATATTTTCAAACAATGAACTGCCTGTCAATTCGCTTTCGGCCTGCGGCTGCTTCTATGCACAAGCAGCTTTCTTTCGACAGTTTTACCTTGCTAAGCTATCGCGCGCTCCTTACAATGAAAACTGATCCCAGCGATACTATGTGGAGTACGAACATGATTAAAGCAATTGCATTTGACCTATACGGAACGCTTGTAGATGTATATTCAGTAGCTGAAAATTGCGAGAACTTATTTCCCCAACAAGGAGCTGACATAAGCAAGCTTTGGCGTTCCAAGCAGCTAGAATTCTCTTGGCTGCATACTCTTATGAACTCATATAAAACTTTTTGGGACATTACGAAAGACGCACTTTACTTCACGCTTGATTCTCTATCCCTTAGCTATAGTGATGAAGCTATTCAAAATCTTATGGATAGCTATTTGCAGCTTGAATCTTTTAAGGAAGTACAAAAAGCACTAGAAGCAATGGACTCGTATCGAAAAGTTATCCTAACAAACGGCAATCTTGCCATGTGTGAGCCTTTACTTAAAGCGCAGAATTTAGAGAACTATTTTGAAGCGCTTATAAGTGTCGATACGATACAGCAATTTAAGCCCAAGGCAGCCGTCTACCAACTTGCCGTTGACCACTTTGCGCTTGACCCAAGCGAAATCATGCTGGTTTCTGCTAATCCATGGGATATATCAGGTGCAAAAACTTTTGGACTAAAGGCTGCTTGGATCAAACGCTCGGCCGCTCAATTTGACTATCTAGATCAAAGCCCTGATCTTATCGTCAGTGATTTGAACGATTTACATAAAAAACTTGCCTAGATACGTGTACCTTTAGGACTTCTTACGCTCGCGAACCGCTTTGCTCAAAATAAATTCAATCTGAGCGTTGATAGATCGAAAGTCATCTTCTGCCCAGCTTGCAAGGTCTTGCCAAAGCGATTTTGAGAGACGTAATAATACTTGTTTTTTCTCAAGCTCTTTTTGTTTCAGAACTTTCTCGCGCGCCTTAAGCTCCTCTTCACGTTTCTGAAGCTTGAGTATGCGTTCTTCTAGGCGTTTTTCGCGCGCTTCTATCGAATTTAGGTCTTCCATCATTTATACCTATAGTGCTCAATACTGTGCATATATTTTTTATTATATAAATAGTTTATTAACATCTCGATTATCAACATTTCTATTAGTAAATAGACCCACTATTCACTACTGGCTGCACGTCTCGTGTACCGCACAATACTACTAATAAGTTTGAAACCATTTGGGCTTTTCGCTCTTCATCTAAGGCGATAAGGTCATTGTTATCAAGGTCTTCAAGGGCAAGTTCTACCATGCCAACCGCACCTTCAACAATCTTGCTTCGAGCAGCCACAATTGCTGACGCCTGTTGACGCTGAAGCATTGCTGCTGCTATCTCGTCAGAATAAGATAAGTGCGAAATCCTCATATCCTCAATAACAATGCCCGCATTTTCAACTTTTGCTTGTAGCTCGCTCATCATTTGTTCAGCAATTTTCTGACTTGAGCTCATTAAGGTAAGTTCAGAATCAGGTTCGCCATCGTATTCAAGGTTGTCGTATGGGTAAAGTCTTGCAACGTTGCGCACGATTGAGTCGCATTGCGTTGATAAATACTCAAAATAGTTGTCGACATTAAAGACCGCTCTGTTAGGATTTACAACACGCCAGATCACAACGGTCTCGATGATAATAGGGTTTCCCAAAAGATCGTTTACCTTCTGACGCTCGTTATTAAGCGAGCGCGTTTTAAGAGAAATGCGCGAAGATGATAGCGCACCAATTGCATAGCTGTTTTTATCTTTCCCGCCCAAGACAGTTGGCGAAGTTTTATCTTTTACTGCCGTAACAAAGGGATTTACGTAATAAAGGCCAGGCTCTACAATCGTCGCGTAATAGTTTCCAAACAGGGTAAAAACCGCTGCCTCATTCGGGTTGACCGACTTAATACCAGGGATTATAGCGATAATGTCAACCAGCAGGATTATGATACCTAAGCTTAGTAAAATTCCACCTAAAACAAAGCTGAAGTTTGCAAGAAAATTTGATGCCACAACAATAAGTAGGGTTCCTACGAGGATAAGGACGAATACGAGCACGAGCATTGGTATGCCATTCTTACGCGATATTCGTTTTTCCTCAAATTCCAACGGCTTCATACTCTTTCCCTTTCAGACGACTCAAGTTAGATTTACTCGCTCTTTTTATCGATATCATTGTAATATCATTATGATATCACCATAGTACAACACCGAGACGTAAAATGGAATAGGCATATACAAATTCTCGTGATGTTTAGGAAATGAAAGCTATAAGCGTTTGTATCGTATGGTTTTCAATCAAGATGTAAATACCTAGGCCTACAAACACCAAAGGAACGATAATTCTCTCGTACTTCTCTAGCGTTTCTGAAACAAAAGAAATTCTTGCAAGACGATAACTCACAACACATAAGACAAAAATAAAGAGAGCGAAAAGTAATACTACAAGAATAATTTCTTGTACAGATAAGGTTGTAAAATAAGGGATATAGATTCCAAGATTATCCCCTCCTGAAGCAAGGGTAAGCAAGGCAACAGTCCAAAATAAATACTTAGAATCCTTCGATGAAAGCTTTTCTATAACTTCATCGGCTTCTGCCTCCTCTTCTCCAGAAAGCGCAAAATGGATACCTAGGGCTATTGGAATCAATCCTAAAAAGCCAACAATCCAATCTTGCGGAATTAAGTTAAGGGCAAAGGCAGCGATCAGACTTACGATAACTAAAAGAGCTGTTCCCAGGTATTGACCTGCAAATACCTGCCTTACTTGGCTCTTGCTGTGTGCTTGAGAAAAAATAATTAAAAGCAAGAATACATAATCGATGCTCGTAGAAATAAATACGGCTATTGCCGATAAAATGGTTTGCACCATGTAAAACCCTTTCAAATAGTGAAAAATTCAATAAATATCTTCTTAAGTGTTTCCAAAAATCTCTCAAGTTGTACAATTTAACAGTTACATTTGTGAAATGTAATAGATTTCACATGTATCAGGAGGAAGAATAGAGGGGGAAACATGGATATTCTTGTACTTACTGAAACAATCATGGTCTTTTGCTTTGGAATTTCTTGGCCGCTGTCGGTCTACAAATCTTGGACATCAAAGACCTCAAAAGGTAAAAGTTTACTTTTTGAGCTCGCTATTTGGTTTGGTTATCTTGCTGGTCTTATTGGAAAGTTTGTTACTCAGACCTATACCATTGCTTTAGTGTTTTATCTTATAAACATTACAATGGTAAGCATTGATATTATTTTATATTTCCGTAATGCAAAACTTGATAAAATAGCAGACCAAAAACAAGCACTACAATAAATAGCTTCTAAGTTTTCATATGCATCCGGCTTGACTGCTTCTTGCACGGTCGTCATTTTCTTGTAGTAATTAAGCATGCTCAAGAGCCTCTGTAACTTAGTCTTATAAAACTGCTAAGATTTGACTTTAAGAGTAGCTAGCACATACTTCATGCTCAATGCATAACTCGTATTTGATTGATGTAAGAATGGCTGGTCCGGAGGCATTATGAAAACTGAACGAAACATTTTAATAGCTTTTATCCTTAATATAAGCTTCAGTATATTTGAATTTATTGGCGGTATATTCACCGGCTCTGTTGCAATTCTTTCCGATGCTGTCCACGATCTTGGTGATGCCCTAAGCATTGGTATTTCATACGGACTTGAAAAGAAGAGCAAGCGCAAACCAGACGATATCTATACCTATGGCTATGTACGCTATTCAGTGATTGGCGGTGTTATAACCACCATAATCTTAATAGTTGGATCTATCATTGTTGGCTATAACGCAATCTTGCGACTCTTTGATCCCGTTACTATTAACTATAACGGCATGATTGTCATGGCGATTATCGGCGTAATAGTGAACAGTGTCGCTGCCATAGTAACCCATGAAGGCTCTTCGATTAATCAGCGAGCTGTAAATTTACACATGCTTGAAGATGTCTTAGGTTGGGTTGTGGTATTAATCGGTGCGGTCGTTATGAGGTTTACCGATTTTTCTGTTATCGACCCTATCCTTTCACTTATGGTATCGGCGTTCATCCTCTTTAACGCCTTTAGAAATCTTCGTGCAGTTCTAGATATTTTCCTAGAAAAAAGCCCTCACGATACAAGCTCACGCGATGTAAAAGCAAAGCTTCTTGAGGTAGAAGGAGTCGAAGACGTTCACCACATTCACGTTTGGACCATGGATGGACAAAATCATTACGCAACCATGCACGTTGTAACCAATGAAACAAATGAAGTAATAAAGCATAAGGTACGAGAAGCTTTAGCCTCAATAGGTATAGGACATAGCACGATTGAAATTGAAAGAATAGATGAAACCTGTTTGTGCTGTGACTGCGAAGCGATAGAACTTGACCCTCATATGCATAGTCATGCGCATGGCCATTCACATGCACATGTGCACTAAGTTTTTTTACTGATTTTCGCCTCTACGAGCTCGCGCTTGGCATATAAATTGCTATACTACACAGGCACGTTTAAAGGTTATAACACTTTCTACCTTGAGGTTTAATATATTCCTCATATGGTAAGAATATATGAATCAACTCTTACTATAATCCTCTTTTAAAGGAGTTTAATAATGGATCTGAAGATAATTTTTGAGCCAATTAACGCGCGCGCAGCTGCCTACGATGGTCGTACAGAAATTGGTGAAGCGACGTATTCAGCCTCACCTGAAACTTGGATTTTAGACCACACCTATGTAGACGATAACTATCGCGGAAATGGTATTGCTAGAAAATTGGTTGATAAGGTTGTTGATGAAGCCAGAAGAGCTGATGTAAAGGTGCTTCCACTGTGCCCTTATGCTGCTGCCTTATTTAAAGAGGAACCAGAAACATACCGAGATATCGCCTCTCACTAAGTTAGAGCTCATGCCTATGAAAAATCCCCCCAATACTCAAAAGAATCGACTGTAGATGAGCTCTTCGCTGACACTCGCTGCCCTAATACTCATCGTTTGTATCCTCTTTACGAGGGTTTCAAAACGCTTGGGCATTTCAGTTTTACTGCTCTTTATACTTATTGGTATATTCTTTGGATCTGAAGGTGTGGTGGGAGTTCCTTTTAGCGACTACGCGCTTGCGGAATCTCTTTCATCTATAGGCCTTGCAATCATCATCTTTTATGGTGGTTTTGGTACGAACTGGAACTACGCAAAACCCCATTTAAGCCAAGGTGTACTGCTTTCAAGCCTTGGAACGGTGATGACCGCGGGCCTTCTTGCTGTAGCAGGCCATTTTCTTTTAGGTCTTTCATGGACTGAAGCGTTTATCCTGGGAGCGGTTATATCTTCAACCGATGCTGCAAGCGTCTTTAATATCTTGCGTACCCATAGGCTTAACTTAAAAAATGGTCTTGCGCCGCTTTTAGAAGTTGAATCGGGTTCAAACGACCCCTTTGCCTTTACCCTTATCATCATAGGCATCTCCTTATTGTCAGGAAATGCCAGCAGCTCGGTCGTTGTAAGCACAACGATTTCGCAAATCCTCTTTGGGCTCATCTTTGGTGCGCTCATGGGATTTTTTGCGTGGTTTGTCCTTAAACGCATTAGTTTTGGTGAAGATGGCCTTGATTCCCTTTTCATTCTCGCCATCTCACTTTTATCCTATACACTCCCCACCTTTTTTAACGGCAACGGATTTATTGCCGTGTATCTAGCTGGAATTATCATTGGTAATAGCCCCATAGGTAACAAGATAGAACTTGTGCACTTTTTCGACGGCCTTACACAGCTCTCGCAAATTATTATTTTCTTCCTCTTCGGCTTACTCGTCTTCCCTTCAAGACTTCCTTTCACCTTACTAAATGCGCTCATCATATTCTTGGTGTTAACTTTGGTAATTCGGCCACTTATGGCGATTATATTACTTAAAAGTTTTAAACGAAGTTTTCGCGAAATTGTTTTTCTTTCAGCAGCTGGACTCAGAGGTGCATCCTCGCTCGTATTTGCAGTATTTGTTGTATCACTTCTGAGCAAAAACGCCACTCCGCTCTCTTTCGACTTGTATCACACGGTCTTTTGGATTGTCGTTTTTTCAAGCCTTATCCAAGGTTCAATGATTCCTTTTGCCGCCAAGAAACTTGATTTAATCGATAACAGAGAATCAGTTATGAAATCGTTTAACGATTACACTGCTGAAAGTGACTACGATTTACTTGAAATGACGATTGCAAAGGATTCGCACTACGACGGGCTGCCCATTAAAGACGCTAATTTTCCAAACAATGCACTTGCCGTTGCCCTTGAGCGTGACGCTCAAAATATAATTCCTACGGGCTCCACTATTATGCAAGCAAACGACAAGCTCATCTTAAGCGGTACCTTTAGTCTTACCTCCCCCGACTCAATTGGCCTTATTGAATACCCCTTAAAAGGTAAGCACCCGTGGATTAATCATAAACTTGCCGATTTGTCCCTTTCGCCCCAAGCAATTGTTGTCATGATAAGGCGAAACGGGACCTTGCTCGTTCCTGACGGAAAAACTAAATTATATGTTGACGATACCCTTATTATTAATGGAGAAATACCAAGCGATCCTCAAAGTGTGGTGCAACCATGGTACTAGCATCTGCCTCCCCTAGAAGAAAAGAACTCTTGTCATACCTAAGACAGGACTTCCAGGTTATTCCAAGTGAAATTGACGAATCAACGCTATCCGCAGACAGTCCTCAAGAACTTGTCCTTAAGCTTGCCTCGCTTAAAGCGCATGCCCTGCAAAAGACGCTTGAAGAGCCAGAACTCATTCTTGCTGCCGACACACTCGTAAGTCTTGATGGAGAAATATTCGGCAAACCTCGCTCTAAAAATGAAGCGCATATCATGTTAAGTGCACTGTCGGGCAAAAAACACCAAGTATATACTGGCGTGTGTCTTCTGTATAAGGACCAAGAGCGCTGCTTTTATGAGTGCAGTGAGGTTGAATTTTACGAACTTAGCAGTCGCGAAATTAGCGAATATATTGCAAGCAAAGAGCCTTTTGATAAGGCCGGAGCATACGCTATTCAGGGCAAGGGCCGGTTTTTAGTTAAGTCTATTTCGGGAAGCTACGATAACATCGTAGGACTTCCGCTTGCCCGCTTAAAGCGTGAGCTTTCGTCATTTGAACAAGCCTGCTATGGCCAAGGTAGTTAATCTTTTATAAGTAAGGAATCTCATGAAGCAAACTTCTCATGCTGCACTTTTCGATTTTCTTATTGGACACGCAACGAACGAGCAGGCAGCAACAGGCACTACCGTTATAATCGCTGCCCAAGGAGCTACGGCTTCAGTCGACGTTCGAGGTGGCGCTCCTGCAACGCGCGAAACCGATTTACTTCGTCCAGAAAATACGGTCGACAAGGTTCATGCAGTCGTCTTAAGTGGTGGATCTGCCTTCGGTCTTACTGCAGCATCGGGGGTTTGCGAAGAGCTTGAGGGTCGAGGCATTGGACTTGATACAGGTCCTTCCATTGTTCCTATTGTGGTCGGGGCTTCTTTGTACGACTTAGATCTTGGAGATTCTCTTGAGCGTCCAGATATCCATTATGGCGTGCAAGCGGTTGAAGATGCTTTCGCAAACAAACTCAACGAACCCTTGCGAGGAAATGTGGGAGCAGGCACTGGTGCTAGCGTTTCAAAACTTGCAGGAACTGAGCACTCAGTTAAATCGGGTTTAGGTATGGCGAGCTTTGAGCACGAAGACATACTGGTATCGGCCATTGTAGCGGTAAACGCACTGGGCGATGTGTATGATCCGCACAGCATGAAAGCTCTTACAGGACCACGAATCTTAGATGATCCGAAGAAATTTGTATCCACCTATGATGTGCTCTTTTCAAAACAAGATCAAATGCAAAAACCACTCAATTTACAAAACACGTCTATAGCCTGTATTATGACAAACGCTAAACTGAACAAAGCCCAGGCTTATAAAATATCTCAGATGAGCCATGATGGCTTTGCTCATGTTATAAAACCTGTACATACCACCTTCGATGGCGATGCAATTTTTACGCTTGCCTCAAACAAGGTAGATGCCGAACTTAATACCCTGGGTATCATGGCGCAACGCGCGCTCGAAGAAGCTTGCCTTGATGCCATTTATAGCGCCCAAAGCGATTATGGTATCCTAGCTCATTCAGATCTTATCTGCGATTAAGTAAAGGGAGTTGAAAGGATGAAAAAACACCTTCGTCATACCATGCAGTTTACCTATGACGACGCAATTTTGAACGTTGAAGTCTATGGCCCTAAAGGTTTAATAAATCAACCAGGCACTCCGTACGCCGTTGATTTTACAAAAATCCCTATCTTAGTACTCCATGGAAACCAAGGGTCAATTAAAGAATTTAAAGAACTCATAAAACATTTTGCACCACATCGCAGTGTCATTGGAATTGACTCTCGTGGTCAGGGAAAATCATTGGTAAGTCCGCACATGGAAATTTCTTATGAAATAATGGCCCGAGATGTTCGAGAAGTTCTTGATCGCATTGGTATACCTGAAGTCCACTTAGTTGGATTTTCTGACGGAGCAATTACCTCCTTTCTTCTTGCGCAGGATAAATTTTTGCGCGTTAAGACTCTCACTGCAATTGGCGGCAATTTAAATCCTCAGGGCTTGAGTGACGAGACGCTCGATGACATCAAACAAGAGCTAAAAAAGCGCCACATAAAGCATAGTTTTGATATTGAAGATTATCCAGACATGGAATTTGGGGCCGAAAGCGAAAAAGCCCTGCTTGAACTTGTTGCCAACGAACCCCATATTAAACCTAAAACGCTCCGTAAGATTACGGCACCAACGCTTATCATTTCAGGCGAACACGACATGGTTTTAAACGAGCACTCTGAACTTATTAAACGCGAAATACATGATGCTCGTCATGTTGTTATTGAAGGTGCAAACCACTTTGTCATGCAAAGCCACCCAGAGCAAATTAATACGCTTATCGAAGAGCTTATAGAAGCACATGACTATATCTTGAAACCAATTGAAGCGGCAAGCTACGATCATTTAGATATTCGTCTTGCCCACTTAGATGACCAAAAAGCGCTCTATGAGCTTTATAACGAACTGATTGACACCCTAGATGAGGGAAGTTATTCAGGCTGGAAACGCGGAGTATACCCTACATTAGACATCGTTGATCGCGGTATTGCCGAGCAAAATTTATACGTAGCATTTGATAAGGAAAGCGGCGAACTTCTGGCTTCAATGTCACTTCGCTACGATGTCCCCCATCACTTTGCTGCAGCAGGCTGGGAATCACTTGAGCAAGATGAAGCAATCATGATACATACCTTAATTGTTTCACCTAAAAGCACCAGCAAGGGTGTTGCACGAGCGATGCTTGCATTTACCGAGGATGTTGCAAACGCAGACCCACGATGCAAGGCAATCCGACTGAACACGAGCGGACAAAATATGCCTGCAAATTATTTATATACAAGAATGGGATACAAACGTTACTATTCCTTCTTGCAGCCTTATCGAGGACTTGATATTTCTGATTGGACAAATTCTTACGAAAAAAGAATACGATTTTAAAAGTATAGATAATAGGTTAAAGGACAAAAGTGTGTCCGCTAGTGGGGTGTTGACGCAGGTCAGCACCCCTTTTTCATTCATCAAATAAATCAGAATGTGTTCCCGTTCGGGATGCAGTTAAAATAAGTTTCGATTCATCTGTAGCATAGATAAGGAGCCAGTCCGGCAAAATATGGCATTCGCGAAAGCCTATATAGTTTCCAGTCAGTGCGTGATCCCTGTACTTCTGGTCAAGCGGCTTTCCACTCAAAAGTGTGTCTATAACGTTTTCAAGAAGTGTAGTGTCATATCCGCGTTTCTTAATACGTTTATAGTCTTTGCGAAATCTACTAGTTGTTACAAGCTGCAAGAAGATTCAACCTCTGCATCAAGCTCTTCAAATAGTTCCCTTGCTGAAGAATACCGACGAGCATCATCTTTTCCTGATAAGATGTTTCTCGCCTCTAGCATTGCTGCTTCTGTCTCCTGATTATATCTTGGTTGCTTTATGGAAAAAGGGAAACCGCCTTCCATAATAGACATGTTCAAAAACACGTTGATGGCATCAGAAAGAGAGAGACCAAAGCTCGAAAAAATAGCTTCAGCCTCTGATTTAGTATATGGTTCAGTACGAACATTAATATTTGCTGTCCTTGCCATAGTATCTCAGCTCCTTTTTTTAATAAAATATAACACAAGCGCTATACAAATGTATACACTTGTTTTACTTTTAATTAAATTTAAAAATTTTCTGAGCTATGCGATAAAAACCAAGCGACATTTTAGTGCCAAGCGGGCCAGGTAAATTGGTTCCAAAGCCGACAAGAGAATGCTTCATCTTGTTATACATCTTTTTGTCGAAATTCTTTAAGAATTTCCATAAGATTTCAAGGTTGTTATCGGCATCTGGGTCTTCTGACATCTTAGAGAAAATTGAAGATATTGCATACATGAGCGATAGGTAGTTTTCCATATATTTGACGAGATATTTCGAGTCTATATCGTCGTAAATGTGGTAAGCCTCCGTCATAATCCTTGTTACTCTAAGTTGTTGATCAATGCGACCAATCATAACTTTTTCGTTTACACTTTGGTCTTCACGACCAATAAAATAACGATATAAATCAGTATTTATGTAGTAGAGCGATTTCACATAAGGAAGCGGCACGTATGCAAAAATATTGTCAACATAAAAGGTGTGTTTTGGTAAGCTTAATTTACTTTCACGCAAGACTTCCATGCGATAGCATAAGGCGTGCATTAAAAGCGTCTCGTTAATACGAAATCCTGAAATATGATCCCAATCGGTAATTTGCTCAACAGGAAGCGCATTGGTGTATTTCATCTGCATTTGCTCGTCATCTTCCACATGTTCATAAACATAGTTGGTAATAACAAGATCAACAGGATTTTCAAGCTCGGCTTGGCTGCGTAAGAATTCAAGAAGTTTTTGAACTGAAGGGCCATCAACCCAGTCATCAGAATCTACAACCTTGTAATACATCCCCTGCCCAAGCCTTATACCAGCCATAACACCTGTTCCATGCCCACCATTTTCCTGATGGTGCGCGCGAATAAGATTAGGGTATTGTGCGGCCCAAGCATCGGCTTTTTCTTTGGTGTTATCTTTCGTAGAGCCATCGTTAACGATGATAATTTCGATATCTTCAGCATAGTTGGCACCTTCTAAAATTGAAGAAATGCACTTGTCCATGTATTCTGCCGAATTATAGCAGGGTATTGCAAAGCTAAGTATCTTATTCAAGTTGATTAAACCCCTCGTTATTTTGTATACGTACGTCCCACACGACTTGCTAAGTCGAGTGCGGCCTTAACAGTATCATCCATATCATAATAACGATACTCACCTAAACGACCAAGGACGTAGAAATCTTGTAACTTTTCTGCCTGATTCCGATAAGCTTCATAGAGCTTTTGGTTATCTTCGTTTTGAATTGGATAGTAAGGATCAATGCTTCCTAATGGATTGTAAGCACGTGGATATTCCTTCAGGATTGTTGTTCCTAACACCTCTTGACCTGTCATTAATTTGAACTCGGTAATGCGGGTGAAGTCTTCTGTGGTCGTATAATTAACGGTAGCGGCACTTTGAAACTGGTCTTGTTTCATATACTCAAAATGCATTTCGATTGAACGATACGGAAGAGCACCAAGCTTGCGATCAAAAAGCTCGTCTAAAGGAGCACTGTATACCACAATTCCTTTAAATGGCTTGTCATGAAAGCACAAACGTTCATCTTTGATGGATGCATGCTCTAAAACATCCGTCTGTAAAAATACATCAATTTGCTCGTGGTCTAAGATTCGCTCAAACATCTTTGTGTAGCCTTCACGAGGAAGACCTTGGTAGGCGTCCTGGAAATATCGATCGTCACGAGAAATGTATATGGGAACACGAGCAGTTACTGCACCATCAATTTCTTCAGGCTTCTTACCCCACATTTTCATGGTGTAATACAAAAAGATATGCTCATAGATATAGTTTGCCACCTTTTGAAGCTTCTCATTTGGTGATTGCATAAGCTTTGCAATTGCTACTTTTGTCTCGTCTCCAAATTCTTCTACCAAAAGTTGATACAGTTCATCTGCTTCATCTTTACCAAAGGCGGCTTCAAGACCGGTCCTATTAAACGGAACGGGAACGAGCTTTCCATGAATATTGGCAAGCACGCGGTGCTCATAGTCTATCCACTCTGTGAATCGAGAGAGAAAGTCATAGACTTCTTTCATATGCGTATGAAAGATATGGGGGCCGTAGGTATGTATGAGCACACCATGCGCGTCGTATTCGTCAAAGGCATTGCCGCCAATATGTGGTCTGCGCTCTAGAATGGCAATACGAGCATCGGGGTGTTCGTCAAGAAAAGCACGGGCAAAACATGAGCCAGAATAACCAGCACCAATTGCGATTACATCGTAGGCATCAGGATTAAAATTCTTGTCATCTAAATAAATACTCATTAAACTCCTTGAAGCGGGTATGAATCTTATCAACCTATCTAGTATAAACAATGGATTTAAAATAGTTATTAAAGGAGCTATACCGGTGAGTGATTTCTTACAAAAAATTAAGGAACAAGCTTCAAAACAGCTAAAACATATCGTCTTGCCAGAAGGTCATGACGAACGCATTGTTCTTGCTGCTCAAGAAATTGCACGTGAGGGCTTTGCGAAGCTTACGGTCTTTGGCAATCCAAACACT
>JAUNLE010000028.1:16507-17300 GCA_030532415.1 Coriobacteriia bacterium
GCTATAGAGGGCGTTCAGGTCATTGACTATCGTTCACACGAAAAACTTGATTCGTATGCTCACGAGCTGGCACAGCTGCTCGCACATAAAGATGTAAGTCTTCAAGACGCCTATACTTTGCTTGAAGATGAACTTTATTTTGCAGTCATGATGGTGAAAATGGGAGATGCCGATGGTTTAGTTGCAGGAGCTGCTCATTCTACGGCTGACACCCTTCGACCAGCTTTAAGAATTTTGAAAACCAAGCCTGATGTTAAAACAGTTTCAGGCTTTTTCTATATGGTAATTCCAAATGATAGCTATGGCTCTGGTGAATATCTCTTTGCCGACTGTGCCATAGTCGAAAACCCAAGCACTGAACAGCTCGTAGAAATAGCACACGAAAGCGCAAAATCTTTTGAGAGCTTTAATGACGAAAATGCGCGTATTGCCTTTCTTTCCTATTCAACCTTAGGATCAGCCAAAGGTGAACTCGTTGATAAGGTTGCCCATGCCGCTCAAAAATTTAAAGAACAGTATCCAGAAATCTTGGCAGATGGAGAACTTCAGTTAGACGCAGCTATTGTAAAAAGTGTTGCAGAACGCAAGGCGCCTGAATCTAAGCTTGCTGGACAGGCAAACATCTTAATCTTTCCTGATTTACAGTCTGGCAATATTGCTTATAAGCTTACGCAAAGGTTTGCAAAAGCCGAAGCATATGGTCCAATTTTGCAAGGCATTGCAAAACCGGTAAACGATCTTTCTCGCGGCACAAGTGTTGAAGATATTATTGGCGTAGTTGCTATAACAGCCT
>JAUNLE010000029.1:0-5588 GCA_030532415.1 Coriobacteriia bacterium
GTATACGTTTCAAAAATAAAACGACCCCAAGTACCTGCTAAAGTACCTAATATAGCTCCTGAGCTGCAGGCGAATACCAAATTAAACATGTCAATGTGAGGATATTTAAGCTGTTCGACAAAGGCGTAGATAGCCACAATGATTGAAGCAAGCATAAAGCTTATAAGGGCAATCTTCGATGATTTAATTCGATAGGAATCGAAAGATAAGACTAAGAAAACTCCAAGGAACCAGAACAGAACAAAGCGCACAAAACTTCCTGAGAAATAGGTATACAGAGGTTTATCAAAAAATGTTGTAAGTACAATAAAAGCAGCCCAAACAAGTGCAAGTATTGGAAAAATAACAGCTGTGTGCTTACGTATCTCATTCCAAATTGTGTCTAACACGATTACCCTCGCCTATAGCTTATCTTTATCAAATTTATAATATCTTGAATCTCACAATAAAATAACTTCAAACGTATTCAGTTTCAACTAATACTTTGTTCTTCTTAAACATCTTAGGTCTCACTTTCATTAATCCAAGGAGATTTGCGTGGGCTAAAAAGAGAAAATACCCACCTTTACCTCGATAAACATTAATGTCCGAGCAAGTTCATAAGCTAGGTCTAGAAAATAGCTTTTGAAAGGAGCTCGAAGATAATGAAACAAAAAGTAATTGCTGTAGAAGCTTATCAGGCAAAACTTATGTCTCTTGCATTGTCTCAAGGAGTGTCCAAAGATTTAGCTTTGTATGCGCTCAAAGAATGTAAGAAGTACCTTAGCTTTTCTTCCAAATATACGCTTAACTATAAAGATCAATCTCGTATGTATGCATATTTCTTTGAAATAATAAAACAAAAGGCTCCTAAAAATAAGAAGAATTCAAGCTATACCCAGCGTGTAGTTTTGCAAGTTTTTGTTCGAACGCTTATGAAAAGTGGGCGCACAAATGAAGACATTGCTGAAGAATTAGAGCGCAATTATAGCGGCTCTGTAAATAATGACTTGTTAATGGAGGTTCGAGAAAAATTACTGGCAGCTTAGTTTGCAGTACGTGGATTCTATACTTTTAAACGAAAATATTTGCTAAATACAAAGATATAGCTATTCTTTAGAGATGTGTGCACACATCTGTATAAGGAAATATAGTAAGGTGTATACTCTAATTCAATATATTTGAATTGCGTTTAATCCATGACGCTTAGTCATGATGTATCCATAGTTTATAGTATTGGTTTTGACTGTGGAGGAAAGAGAGAGTATGAAAATTTTAGGTCTTGGAGTTCCAGAGCTCCTTATAATCTTAGCTGTTGCGCTTTTGATTTTTGGCCCAAAAAATCTTCCAAAACTAGGTGAATCTCTTGGTAAAACAGTGAAGAGCATCCGAAGTGGTATGGAAGATGATAAAGATAAAGCTGTTAAAGCCGAGGCTGTAGAAGAGTCTTCTGCAAAGGATTCATCTGTAGTTGTAGATGATGAAGATGCAGATATTGAGACTAATAAATCCACCAAAGCGTAAGTACTTAGTCAGTTTTTAATATAAGCAATCTTAATAAACGGTACGTGCGGGATTCTAAACCATCTCGCTGTGTGCCGTTTTGAATTATTTATAATAGTTTTCTAGTACTAAAAGGAAAGTTATGGCTAAAGAAGTTGTTTTAACTCCAGAAGGTCGTCAGCAATTAATTGACGAGCTGGAATACCTTGAAAACGAGAAGCGCGCTGAAGTTGGCGAGCGCATTAAGGTAGCTCGTGAATTTGGTGACCTTTCTGAGAACTCTGAATATGATGACGCTAAAAACGAACAAGCTTTCGTTGAATCTCGAATTGCCGAGATTTCAAATATTCTTGCAAACGCAACAGTTACAGAAGTATCTAAGCGCTCTAATAAAGTAAATATTGGTACTTCACTTACCTTAGAAGGTCCAAAAGGCGAGCTCAATGTAACGATTGTAGGTACCGCCGAGGCTAACCCAGCTCAGGGCAGAATTTCAAATGAATCACCAGTTGGTTCAGCAGTAATTGGTAAGAAAAAAGGCGATAAAGTGCAAGTGGTTACTCCGTCTGGAAATACCATAGAGTACGTAATTACTAAACTTTCAAATAAATAGTACATAAGGAGCAGCATGAGCGAGGATATGCAGTCTTTAGATAATCCTAAGATTTCTTTGAACGAACTAGAAGATGATCCAAGATTAGTTAGACAGCGAAAACGCAGTGAATTGTATGATCAAGGTTATGATCCATATGGACACGCATTTACGGTTACTGCTCATACTAGCGAATTAGAAGAAAAATACGCTGATTTAGCCAACGGTGAATCGACTGAAGATGAATACATTGTTGCAGGTCGAATCATGGCTATCAGAAACCAAGGAAAAATTGCTTTTATCGTTATTAAAGACGAAACTGGTGAGCTCCAACTTTTCACCCGTATCAATACCTTAGGTGAAGAAGCTTTCGAATTTGTCAAAAATTTAGATATGGGAGATTGGATAGGAGCTACAGGTACAATCTTGCGCACGAAAAGAGGGCAGCTTTCTTTACTTCCTAACAAAGTTGAACTTCTTTCTAAAGCGCTTAGACCTCTACCTGAAAAATTCCATGGGCTTTCTGATAAAGAAACTCGCTATCGCCAGCGCTATGTCGATTTAATTGTCAACGATGATGTTCGTGAAGTTTTCCAAAAACGTTTCAAAATTCTATCCGCCATTCGTCACAAGATGGAATCATTGGGCTTTTTAGAAGTAGAAACACCAATGATTCATATGATTGTTGGTGGAGCTAATGCAAAACCATTCATCTCTCACTACAACGCGCTTAACCAAGACGTATACATGCGCATTGCGCCCGAGCTCTTTTTGAAGCGTCTCTTAGTTGGTGGTTTTGAGCGTGTTTTTGAAATTAATAGATGTTTTCGAAACGAAGGTATGGATTTACGCCATAATCCTGAATTTACAACCATTGAAGCGTATCAGGCATTTAGCGATTTAGAAGGAATGAAAGAGTTGGCTCAAGCGATTGTGCTTGCTGCTAACGATGCAATCAACCCTTCGCGTCAAATAAGCTATCAAGGTCAAGAAATTGATTTAGGAGCAAAGTGGGCATCTCGTCCAATGGCCGAACTTGTATCAGAAGTAGTTAATCAAACGATTAACTTTGATACTGAAATAGAAGTCTTCCAAAAATTAATGGATGAACATGGGCTTAGCTATAAAGACGATTGGAAAGCGGGCAAGTTTATCGCCGAGCTCTTCGACGAGCTGGTAGAGCCTACTTTAATAAATCCAACCTTTGTAACTGATTACCCACTTGAAGTATCGCCACTTGCAAAGAAAGATCCAGACGATCCGCGCAAGACGCTTCGTTTCGAGCTCTTTATTTGTGGTCGTGAATATGCAAATGCCTTTACGGAGCTCAATGATCCAGTTGATCAAAAAGAAAGATTCGCCGCTCAAATGAAGGCGAAGGCATCGGGCGATGATGAGGCTATGGATTTTGATACCGACTACATTCGTGCGCTTGAATATGGAATGCCTCCAGCAGGTGGTATAGGGCTTGGAATTGACCGCTTAGTTATGTTGTTAACGGACCAAGCTTCCATTCGTGATGTTTTGTTATTCCCGCAGATGAAGCCTGAAGAAGATAAAAGCTTACAAGAATAGATGAAAAAAATCTGTATAAACTAAACTGATGTTATCTCATAGCTTGCCTGTAATGAATAAGAGTAGATTCCTTGGGTAATTAATGAATAACAGGTACATAATTTTGATCGGCACCTGACGTTAAGTTCGGTGCCGTTTTTGTATGCTATAAGGGATGGCATACAAGGGAGGAGACTCCATGTTTGAGAAATTTACAGAGCGTGCCAACAAAGTTTTGACGCTTGCTCAAGAAGAAGCGCGTGCGCTTAATCAAAGCTATGTAGGCACCGAACACATGCTGCTTGGACTTATTCGAGAAAACGAAGGAATTGCAGCTAAAGCACTTGATAAATTGGGAGCGAGCTACGATAGCGTTCTTGAACAAGTCAAAGAATTGACTCAGCCAGAAACCGAATCGCCAGATGGCCGCATTCCGTTTACTCCAAGAGCAAAACGTGCCCTTGAAGGAGCGCTTAAAGAGACGCTTGCAATGGGCCAAAATTACATTTCAACTGAACATATTTTGCTTGGAATAGTAAGAGAAACTGGTGGTGTAGCAGTCGATTCTTTACGCCGTCTTGGTATTAATCAAGAAGATGTTCGTAAGGCTGTTGGCGACCAGCTATCAAAAGGAAGTCGCATGCCTTTTGGCGGAGCGGCTCCAATGCCTGGTCAAGGACTTCAAAATCCAGGCATGCCATTTGGTTCAGCAATGGGTTCTGAACAAGATGACAGCTCTTCAGTTTTGGAAGAATACGGTCGCAACTTAACTCAGATGGCTACTGAAGGAAAGCTCGATCCGGTTATTGGACGTGAAGTTGAAATTGAGCGCGTCATGCAAATTCTTGCACGTCGTACCAAAAATAATCCACTCCTTATTGGTGAGCCTGGAGTTGGTAAAACTGCAGTTGCAGAAGGTTTAGCACAGCTTATTGCAAACGAAACAGTTCCCGACATTCTGATAGACAAAGAAATTTGGACGCTTGATATTGCTGCGTTAGTGGCAGGATCTAAGTATCGTGGTGAATTTGAAGACCGAATGAAAAAGGTTATTCAAGAAGTTACCGATGATGAGTCCATTATCTTATTCATAGATGAGATGCACAATCTTATTGGTGCAGGTTCAGCTGAAGGTTCGATTGACGCTGCTTCAATTCTTAAACCTGCCCTGTCTCGCGGTGAAATCCAAGTTATTGGTGCTACTACCATGGATGAATACCGAAAGCATATCGAGAAGGATTCTGCATTCGAAAGACGTTTTCAGCCTGTGATGGTTGGAGAGCCTACGAGCGAGCAAGCAAGAAAAATTTTAGATGGCTTGCGCGACAAGTACGAAACACATCACCGCGTACACTTCACCGACCAAGCACTCGAAGCTGCGGTTAATCTTTCAGAGCGCTATGTTCAAGATAGGCATCTTCCAGATAAGGCAATTGACTTAATAGATGAGGCTGGAGCACATATGCGCATACGCAATATGACGGTGCCAGCTGAAATACATGAGCTCGATCTTGAAATCCAAAAAATTCGCGGCGAAAAATCTGATGCGGTCAACATGCAGGACTACGAGAAGGCTGCCGGACTTCGCGATAAAGAAAAAGAACTCATGGCTGAGCGTGCCCAGATGGAAGAAAAATGGAAAGAAAAGGCAAACGCTCAAATTGTAGAGGTCACCGAGGAAGAAATTGCAAATATCGTTTCAATGTCTACTGGTGTTCCGGTAACGAACTTGACTGAAGCGGAAGCCGAAAAATTATTGCGCATGGAAGCCGTTTTACATGAAAGGGTAATTGGCCAAAATGAGGCGGTTGAAAGCGCTGCTAAGGCAATAAGAAGAAGCCGTGCCGGTCTTAAAGATCCGAAACGTCCGGGAGGTTCCTTCCTGTTTTTAGGTCCTTCAGGTGTTGGTAAGACAGAATTAGCGAAAACACTTGCTCAATTCCTCTTCGATAGTGAAGAT
>JAUNLE010000029.1:5598-17241 GCA_030532415.1 Coriobacteriia bacterium
TGCGCTTATCAGTTTTGACATGTCAGAGTATATGGAAAAACACACGGTATCTCGCTTAATCGGTTCTCCTCCAGGATATGTTGGTTACGATGAGGGCGGTCAACTTACCAAGGCTGTTCGCCAGCGTCCATATTCAGTTCTTCTTTTTGACGAGATTGAAAAGGCGCACCCAGACGTCTTCAACCTACTCTTACAAATACTTGAAGAAGGACGCCTAACTGATGGCCAAGGTCGTAAGGTAGACTTCAGAAATACCATCATTATTATGACCTCGAATATTGGCGCACGTGAAATTTCTAAGTCAAATCCGTTTGGATTTACTCCTGCTAAGGATGGTTCAGGACTTTCTGATAAAGAAATTAAACAAAGCGTTATGTCTGAGGTTAAAAAAGTCTTCAGACCAGAATTCTTGAATCGTTTGGATGAAATTATCGTATTCAAGTCCTTGACTGAAGAAGAAGTTGCTCAAATCGTTGAGCTTATGATTGATGATTTGCGCAGCCGTCTTTATGATCGTGGTATGGGCATTACGCTTACGCCTGAAGCTCTTAAGATGATTGCTAAAGAAGGAACCGATACCGTTTACGGTGCTCGTCCTTTGCGTAGGGCTATTCAAACCCTTATTGAAGATCCGCTTTCTGAAGAAGTACTTGAAGGCAAGTGGGCAGACGGTGGCATTGTAAACGTAGTGACCGACGGAGATGAACTCAAATTCGAAAGAATTGAAGGTGAACCAACTCCGCCAACTAAACGTGAAACGGTAGCAAAAACCCAAGAATCTGATCTCATAAGTAAACTTATTCAGTCGAAGCAAAACAATCCAGTTACAGCACCTGGAGAGCTTTCAATGGGTGAATAGACCGAAAAATTGAATTCGCAACAAACCGTCAAGTTTCATTAGTCTATGATGAGCTTGACGGTTTTTTTATTGGACGGTGAGCAATGGAAAAAGAAGAGTTTGATATTCGCATAAAAAAGGCCATCAGGATGACAGCACCTGGTACGGCACTTCGCTCGGCAATAGATATGATTCTTGCCGGCCAACTTGGCGCTCTTATATGTATTGGTGACACCGATAAAGTTCTTGCCGCCGGAAACGACGGTTTTCCTCTCAATATCTCTTTTAATTCTCATCGCCTTTTCGAACTTGCAAAAATGGATGGCGCAATAGTCGTCGATGAAGATGTGGCAAACATTTTGCGAGCTAATTTTCATCTTAACCCCGACCCATCTTTACCAACATCTGAAACAGGTATGCGACATAAAACCGCAGATAGAATGTCGATGCAAACCGATGCGCTTGTTATTTCTATCTCTGAGCGCCGTCAAGTCGTAAGCATATATATAGGTGGAAAGTCAATTCAGCTTAGAAGTCACACCGATTTAATTAATGAAGCTAATCAGATGCTTTTAGCTCTTCAAACAGGAAGACAGGCACTCGATAGCGCCCTTTCACGCCTATCTCAACTAGAATTTGATAATTATGTGACGCTTGAAGATGTTGCTACCGTTTTTGCTCGCTTTCAAACCTTAAGAACCATAGGAGATGTGCTCCAAGAGGTTTTAAATCAAATGGGAGCCCAAGGTCATGTATTAAGAATCCAGTTTCGAGAGCTCACTCATGGTATACATGAACAATACAAGCTTGCCATTAGGGATTATGCACAAGATGCAAGTGACGAAAATGCAGAGCGTGTGCTCAGTGAATTTAACGTCTTAAGCTCCAAAGAGATGACCTCACCACAAAAAATTGCTGAGATTTTAGGATATGACTCGCTTAAAGAAACCTCAGTTATGATGCCGCTCGGACTTAGAACCTTATCAAGAGTGTCGGTTGTCGACGGCGAAATGGCTGATAAAATTGTGAAAGAATATGGCTCTTTAGCCGAGCTTATGCTTAACTTACAAAACGACGTAGATCGTCTGGAAGATATGGGTATCTCGAATCCATCGATTTTGGTGGACTCACTCTATCGTATGTGGGGAAAGAATTTATAATGAAAAATGAACAAGAGAAAAATGCAGGGAGAATAACAGATCCAGTAACAGGACCTGCAGTTTTATCCGCACCAATCTTATCCACTTTTTTTAATAATCCCACCGATACGCAGGAGTGGACCGAGCTAGAAGGTAAAGTTGGCAAAAAAGCTGACGTAGCTATGGTAATCCTTGCAGGGGGTAGCGGTGAGCGCTTCGGCCGCCCGGGTGGAAAACAGCTCTTAAAGATTTTCGGGAAGCCGGTCTTGTCTTGGGCAATTGAAGCTTTTGATGCAGTAGAACAGGTAGGACATATTGTTTTAGTAATACCTGAAGATCATTTTGACGAATACATTCAAGAAGCGGTGGAGCCCTATGGATTTGTAACGCCTATTACCTACGCTAAAGCAGGTATGATTCGTCAAGTATCGTCGATGAACGGAATTAATGCGGTTCCTACTGAGTTTAAATTTATTGGTATTCATGATGGAGCTCGACCACTTATAACTCCTGAAGTGATAACCCACGCAATTAACGTGCTTAAAGGCAGTGTCGATAGCGATGGTGTAATCGTTGGTCATCCTGCAATTGACACAATGAAGGTGATTGATGGGGATACGGTTGTAGGAACTCCTGATCGCTCAATGTTTTGGATAGCTCAGACTCCTCAAATTTTTCATGCAACAATATGTCGATCTGCCCATGCGGCTGCGATTGGCGAGGGCTATATTGGAACTGACGATTCATCATTAATAGAGCGCATAGGTGGAAAAGTTCTCTTGGTAAATTCTCCTCGGGATAATATTAAGGTTACCGTTCCTGAGGATTTAGGTCCTGTAACGGCAGCTCTTGAAAGACGTTTGTGTGACAGGTAAGTCTAAGATATAGATACAGCTATAAGTAGTAAGGATTTTATGCTAAGAACTGGTCTAGGCTTTGATGTACATGCATTTAAAGAGGGAAGAAAACTTATCCTTGGTGGTGTAGAAATACCATACGAAAAAGGACTTGATGGGCACTCGGACGCTGACGTGCTCGTGCATGCCCTTATGGATGCTATTTTAGGCGCGCTTCGTTTAGGGGATATAGGAAAGCTTTTTCCTGACACCGATGACAGTTTTAAGGATGCAGACTCATTAGTTTTGTTAGAAAAAGTTGCAAAACTCATGCGTGAAGAGGGATTTGAATTTCTTGATGGCGATATTGTTGTTGCGTGTCAGGCTCCAAAACTCTCTCGGTATCGCGAGCACATGATTGAACGGGTAAGCAATACCTTAGGGGTGCCTTTTGAATCTTTGGGCATAAAGGCAACGACAACAGAACATCTAGGTTTTGTTGGTCGCAAAGAGGGTATAGCGGTTTGGGCAAGCGTACTACTACAAAAGGTCATAAAGGATGATTAAACAAATACTTGAAGATATTAAAGCATTTCAAAAGCAGGATCCAGCTGCAACTTCAATGCTTTCGGTATACCTTAATTCACCAGGAATGCGTGCAATCTGGGCTTATCGCAGACAACACTGGCTGTGGGAACACGGCTTTAAAGGTCTTGCACGTTTACTTTCCACCTGGTCAAGAAATCGTTGGGGAGTAGAAATCCATCCAGCAGCACAAATCGGAAAACGTTTCATGATTGACCACGGTACCGGTGTTGTGATTGGTGAAACAACCATTATTGGTGACGATTGCATTGTGTATCAGGGCGCAACACTTGGTGGAACTGGCAAAGATACAGGAAAACGGCATCCAACACTTGGTAATAATGTCATTGTTGGAGTTGGAGCTTCTGTTCTCGGAAACATTACGCTTGGCGACAATGTCAAAGTGGGCGGAGGAGCAGTTGTTGTTGACAGTGCACCTTCTAATTGCACACTCATCGGCGTGCCTGCTCACGCTATCAATATTAAGGGTGAGGTCTTAGAAGATCAGCAGTATGCAGGATTGAAAAAGCGCTGTACAAAATATAATTATGAGAAGATGTACGATGAGATTAATTGTTTGCGCCAAATTACTAATCTCTTAAAAGATAATCAACGCAAGGAATATCTGCCTGATCCTTTATTTGCAATGGTAGAAGAATTAAAAGTGCGACTCGATAAAGTTGAGGCGCTATTAGAAGAGCGCACACCAAAGGATGAGTGACATATATGCAAATTTATAACTCAGCACACCATAAGAAAGAGGAGTTCATCCCTCAAAAAGAGGGTGTTATAAAAATGTATGTATGTGGTCCTACCGTATATGATCAAATTCATATAGGTAATGGGCGCACTTTTTTTAGTTTCGATATTATTCGCCGCTATTTAATGTGGCGCGGCTATGATCTTACCTTTGTGCAAAATTTAACGGATGTTGACGATAAAATTATCAATCGCGCCAATGAAAATAAGCAAGATCCTGAAGAACTTGCAAAGCATTTTGCCGATAGTTTCAATGAGGTAATGAAGGCGTTCAAGGTTTTGCCACCCGATATTCAGCCGCGAGCAACCCTTGAAATTAATGAAATGATCCAAATGATTTCAGGCTTAATTGAAAAGGGCCATGCGTATGAGTCGCAGGGCGATGTATATTTTTCAGTTCGCTCATACCCCGACTATGGACATATTTCTCATCGAAATATTGATGACTTACTTGTTGGCGCACGCATTGAAGCTTCAGATATAAAAAGAGATCCGCTCGATTTTGCCCTTTGGAAAAAAGCGAAACCAGGAGAGCCTTTCTGGGAAAGCCCCTGGGGGAAAGGTCGTCCTGGTTGGCACTCAGAGTGCTCTGCTATGGTGCATAAATATTTGGGAACGCCGATCGACATTCACGGCGGTGGCTCAGATTTAGCCTTTCCACATCATGAAAATGAGGCGGCGCAGGCCGATGCATGCTGGGAACATGGTCTTGCAAAGTATTGGATGCATAGCGGAATGCTTCAGGTAAACCATGAAAAAATGTCTAAGTCGCTTGGCAATTTCTATACTTTGCGCGAAATACTCGATACCTATTCACCTGATGCGGTAAGACTGTTGATGGTTCAAACACATTATCGCTCAACCATGGACTTTTCTTTTGACCGCCTTGATGGTGCAAGCTCTAGCTTGGAGCGTTTAAAAACGACGATGAAGAATCTTTCTTGGCATATCGATCAGCTGTCTGACGAAAAGAAAGATGAACTTTCTCGTGAAAGTTTAGATTTGCAAGAAGCAAGCAAGCGTGCTCGCGAAGAATTTACTGAAGCGATGGATGATGACTTCAATAGTGCCCTTGCCACAGCGGGATTATTTAAGCTTCAAAGTGAAATCAATGTATACCTCGATAAGATTGAGAGCTCGAAGGCGGATAAGTCAATTGCGCTTGCGGCTCAAGATACGCTACGAGAACTTTTTGGCATTTTCGGAATCGATATTAATGACGATAAGGTCTCTTATCCACAAGAAATTATTGAACTTGCAAAACGTTTTTCTGACTATGAAGGTAGCGACACTGAAGAAGCTGCAAGAATCTTGTTAGAAGTTCGTCAAGAAGCGCGTAGCCAAAAGGAATGGTCAGTAGCAGATGGTATTCGTGATGGACTTGCTGAATTGGGCTTGATAGTCGAGGATACCGATTTAGGCGCGCGGGTGGTAAAAAGATAGCTATGAGTGATTTTATAGAAGGCCGTCGAGCAGCGCTTGAAGCACTGAAAACCAAGGTACCCGTAAAAGCTGTATTGGTGCAAAAGCAGCAAAAGGGCCAAAAACCAGATAAAAAGCTTGACGATATAGTTAAACAATTCAAAGATGAACACATAGCCGTAAGGTATGTTGATAAGTCGAAACTCGACCATATTTCAAGTCATGGTGCCCACCAGGGAATTGCGCTTGAGGTAGGCGGCTATCCCTATGTTTCGCTTCCAGAAATTCTCGAGGCAGCAAGTTCAAAAAACGAGCTCATTTTAGTGCTCGATCACATTACTGACGAAGGTAATCTTGGTGCCATCATTCGTTCAGCTGAAGTGGTGGGAGCTGCTGGAGTTATACTTCCAGCCAATAGATCTGCCCAGGTAGGCGTTGGTGTGTATAAAACAAGTGCTGGTGCTGCCATGCATATAAAGATAGCGCGCGTTGCTAATCTTTCGCAGGCCTTGCAAACAATGAAAGAGGCAGGATTTTGGGTTGTTGGAGCATCAGAGCACGCCACACAAACTCTATGGCAAGCGCCACTTGAAGGAAAAATTTGCTTAGTAGCAGGTTCTGAAGGTAAAGGCATTTCTCCTTTAGTTCAAAAAAATTGTGACTTTTTGGTGAAGCTACCTCAAAGAGGCCAGCTCGAATCGCTCAACGTCGCACAAGCCACTACTGCGATTTGTTACGAATGGCTCAGGCGTTTTTTCGATGAGGAGGCATAGTATTTTCTTATGGCTCGCAAACATCAAAAGGTATTAATTGTTGACGGTTACAACGTAATAAATTCTTCCGAGCGCTATTCAAAACTCATCAACACTGATTCAGGTGTAAGTGATATCTACATTATGGCTCGCGAGGCCCTTATTAGTGACGTTGCTGCTATAGCTCAGCACCAATACGACGCTACGATAGTTTTTGATGCAGCCCATAATGAATTTTCAAACGGAAAGACTGAATATCAGGCCGGAATTAAGATTATCTTTTCACCATTTAGAAAAGAAGCAGATACAGTCATAGAAAAATTAGCTAAGACTTCAGGCGAGAATGCAAGAGAAGTTATAGTGGTGACTTCAGATCAGGCTACCCAGTGGACGGTGGTAGGCGAAAATGTCTCGCGTTTTTCTTCACGTATGTTTATCGAAGAAATTTGTAAGGTTAACCAGGATTTTGAAGATAGCAACATCTCATATAAAAAAGCTACCATTGCTGATAGAATTTCTCCTGATGTATTAGCGAAACTGAAACTGATGACAAAGCAGAAAAACGATTAATTCATAGATTTTAAAGTTTCGTTTGTGTATCTTAAAAAATTTGCTACTATTACTAAGCAGTCATGCCGGTGTAGCTCAATTGGCAGAGCAACGGTTTTGTAAACCGTAGGTTACGGGTTCGATTCCTGCCACCGGCTCCAGACTCTCCCTTTCTTTTGTATAACAATCCCAGCTCTTCTTTAATACAGAAATTTCGATATACCTTTTGCACCGGTATATCTGCCGTCTGTCTTGATAAAAACTTCACATAAGATAATTTATTTTGCTCATTTTATTTCGATGCGCTAGGATACTAAACATTATTGATAGAGGCGCGTCTGCGATAAGTAGGTTTGCGGAAATAGGCAAGTCCATGCCACGCAAATTCAAAGGCAAAGACGCCGAAGTGTCAAAGAAGGTCTAATTTGATGCTGGGTGCCTACAAAATATGTAGGTAACTGTCACGAAGGTGAAGCGCTATCAATCGACAGGAATACCTGAATTTCGATCGATAGTGCCCTTACACGTGTGAGGGCATTTTCTCTTTCTTAGGCAAAAGAAAAAGAATCTTATCACAATCTGACTGCCTCTCAGAGATTTATGAGGAGGACAATATGTTCAGAAAAACACGTCTAGCTGCGCTAACTGCAGCAGTACTTGCGGCTGTGCTCGCGCTCGTCTTAAGTGCTTGTGGCAATAATCAAGCAGGTGGCGCAGGAGATGAAAACGCAGGTAATTTCGACGGTACCTTTACCGTTGCAATGGAAGCTGGCTACGCTCCATACAACTGGACCCAGTCTGATGATTCAAATGGTGCGGTGCCTATTAAGGATTCATCAGAATTTGCAAATGGCTACGATGTCATGATGGCTAAAAAGATTGCTGAAGAAAACGGTTGGGATCTTGAAATTGTTAAGCTCGACTGGGACTCTTTGGTAATGGCAGTTCAATCAGGAACCGTTGATGCAGCGATTGCTGGTCAATCAATTACAGCAGAGCGCGCTCAACAGGTAGACTTCTCTGATCCATATTACTTTGCAACGATTTCTACCTTAGTTAAAAAAGATGGTAAATTCGCTGGCGCTACTCAAGTGAGCGATTTAGATGGCGCTACCGTAAACTCTCAAATGAATACCATTTGGTACGATTCGCTTGCCCCACAAATTCCAAATGCCGACATTTTACCTGCAGCAACTGACGCTCCTTCAATGTTGGTACAACTTGAGTCTGGCGCTGCAGATGTTATTGTGACCGACAAACCAACCGCACAAGCTGCTGAAATCGCTTATCCTGACATGCTTGCGCTCGATTTTGGTGGTGGCGAAGGCGATTATAAGGTATCTGAAGAGGACGTTAATATTGGTATTTCTGTTCAAAAAGGCAATGCTCAACTGCTTGACGGTATCAACAAGGTTCTAGGCAACATGAACTCTGATGATTTTGATGCCATGATGAACGACGCTATCAAGATTCAACCACTAAGCAATAATTAAGACAACGATCAAGTAAAGGTAAGGATGATATAAGCATGCCTGAAAGTTATGTTCCTCGAATTATTTATCTTTTACAGAATTCAGGTTTCTCTTTCTTACAAGGAGCACTGTATACCTTAGTTTTGGCACTCATCTCTACCTTTATTGGTTGTGTCATTGGATTTTTAATTGGTATTTTACAAACTATTCCAATTCGCAAAAAAGACCCCGCAGTTAAGCGGGGTCTCCTTCGTGTTATGCGTGCTGTTCTTACAGCTTATGTAGAAATTTTTAGAGGCACGCCAATGATCGTACAGGCCATGTTTATCTACTATGGTCTTGCCATCTTATTGTCTAAGCCGCTTGACGTTTGGCCAGCAGCGATTCTCATTGTTTCTATTAACACTGGTGCGTATATGGCAGAAACGGTAAGAGGCGGAATCATTTCAATTCCAGATGGTCAAGTTGAGGGAGCTAAATCAATAGGTATGTCTCACTGGCAAACCATGCGCTTTATAATCCTGCCTCAAGCCTTAAGAAACATTTTGCCTCAAATAGGAAACAACCTAATTATCAACATCAAAGATACTTCAGTCTTATTTGTAATCGGCGTGACCGAGCTCTTTTCACGAGGAAAGTCAGTTGCCGGAGCATACTACGTATACTTCGAAACCTTCACCATCATCATGGTTATGTACTTCATCATGACCTTTACTTGCTCAAGACTGCTTAGAGTTTGGGAGAAGAAAATTGGTGGTCCGCAAAGCTATGAGCTTGCAACAAAAGATCAACTTACGCTTACAAGCGGAATGTACACGAATCCTAAGATGGTAGAGGATAATTAATATGTCTGAACAAAAAAATCCATTATTACGAGTACAACACCTTGCAAAGTCATTTGGTTTGCGCGAGGTTTTAACGGACATTAATCTTGATGTACATGAAAACGAGATTGTGAGCATTCTAGGGCCATCGGGATCTGGTAAATCAACCTTTTTGCGCTGCCTGAATTTACTTGAAATGCCTGATAGCGGTGAAATTTACTTCAAAGGCGAAGAAATTTTAAACCAGCGACTTTCAGAGAATAAATACCGTGCCCACGTTGGAATGGTATTTCAAGACTTCAACCTCTTTAACAATTTAACCGTTTTAGAAAACTGTACGATTGGACAAATTCAGGTTTTAAAACGTTCGAAAGCAGAAGCAAAAGATAAGGCAATAGCTAACCTGTCTTCGGTAGGAATGGCAGAATTTATTAACGCCCGACCTAACCAGCTTTCAGGTGGACAAAAACAGCGTGTGGCAATTGCAAGAGCGCTTGCAATGGAGCCTGATTTACTGCTTTTTGATGAACCAACGAGCGCCCTTGATCCAATGATGGTTGGAGAAGTTCTTGACGTCATGCAAAGGCTTGCTAGTCAGCACCTCACCATGATTATCGTTACGCATGAGATTGCTTTTGCTAAAAAAGTTTCTCATCGTATCGTGTTTATGGACGGTGGCGTAGTGGTTGAACAGGGTAGTCCAAAAGATATCATTGACAATCCTCAACATGAGAAAACTAAGGAATTTTTAGCGCACTTCAACCACGCCTAAAGACGAGAGATTCTTCGCCTATACTCAATACAACTAAATAATTCGGGAGCTTATTTTATTTGCTGAGAGGTGGATATAAAATCCACGACCGATAAAGACCGGGCTGGTAATGCAGGCCGTGCATTGAAAATAAGCTTCGTCTTTTACGCTCGAGAAAAGAGGAAGCACGTGAAACGTTTTAATTTAGCACTCCTTTGGTTTGGCGCTGCTATTTCATTAGCAGAAATATTAACCGGCACCTTGTATGCATCACTTGATACAAAAACAGCGGTGCTCTCCATCCTTTTAGGTCATGGGATAGGAGCTGTACTTTTCTATCTAGCAGCTTATTTGAGTGCTCGAACAAAACTTCCAGCCATGGAGGCAACAGCAATTTCTTTTGGTGCCTATGGATCTAAATTCTTTGCAGGCTTAAATGTGGTGCAACTTGTTGGCTGGACTGCAATCATGATTGCATCGGGGGCGCAGGCAGCAAGTGCGCTTAATCTTGGCTTTAGCTACCATGCCTTTGTGGTACTTATTGCTCTTCTTATAATGGCGTGGATTGTTTTTTCTCGTTCAGGAATACATATCATTAATAGCATAGCTGTTGTTCTGGTGCTTATCGTATGTGTTTTTATGAGCGTGCATGTCTTAGGCGAAGGAATTTCATCAGAACAATCCAGCACTCTTTCAAATTTTGCTTCGATGGTTGAACTCTCAATTGCAATGCCGCTCTCTTGGCTGCCTTTAGTTGGTGATTATGTTTATAAGGCTGAGCGTCCAAAGAAGGCATCTTTTATTGCAGCGCTTTCTTACACGATTGCCTCCATCTGGATGTATCTTTTGGGATTTGCGGCTGCAAAAATTACGTCTTCGGCTGACCTATCTTCCTTATTCGCCCTCAGCAGGCTTGGAATTTTGAGTATATATTTGGTAGTAATTTCCACCGTCACTACAACGTTTTTAGATGCATACTCAGCAGGACAATCGGGATTTGCAATTTCGAAGCGTATTTCAATAAAAGCAAGCGCCATAGGAGCAACACTTGTAGGAATGATACTTGCCTTAAGTGTAGATGTATCGAATTTCGAGCATTTTTTATACTTTATAGGGTCGGTCTTTGCCCCCATGATTGCACTTTTATTTACTGACTTCTACCTACTTAAAAAAGAGTATGGAGAAAAGAATCACTACCGAATAAATATGCTCATTTGGCTCATAGGGTTTATCATGTATCGACAAATTCTTGTTCTTGAAGTTCCCTATCTCATACCTACACTCGTCGTCTTTGTTGGCCTTATAATTCTTAAACTTTTAAGTAATGTCTTGCTAAGGCGTGAAAGTTTAATGAATTAGTAGGTAAATAGTAAAAATGAGCTCAAATCTTGCTCATAAAAAAGTAAGATACTTAATTGTTGAGCGCAGGCCTGCTAGATGTATTTATCATGCAGCTGCGCGTAACAAATGGAGATGGGATGGATAGACACGCCCGGACACGTGGATGGTATTGACACGACCATTGTATCCATATAATATCTCTTACGCTAAATGCTCATGTACTTTTGGGAGTGTGCCCGAGTGGTTAATGGGGACGGGCTGTAAACCCGTTGGCTCTGCCTACCTAGGTTCGAATCCTAGCGCTCCCACCATCGCCCGTATAGCTCAGTCGGTAGAGCACTTCGTTGGTAACGAAGAGGTCACCGGTTCAAGTCC
>JAUNLE010000030.1 GCA_030532415.1 Coriobacteriia bacterium
TTATTAAAACCATCAAAGAAACGCCAACGATTTCTAAGTATATCGATTTGCCGCTTCAGCACTCAGAGCACAGAATACTTCATGCGATGAACCGCAAAGGAAGTAAGCAGGAATATCTAGATCTCATTCAAAAACTGCGTGACGAGATTCCCGATATGGTTATAAGAACGACTTTCATCAGCGGTTTTCCTAGTGAAACTGAAGAAGAACACGAAGAGCTGTTAGATTTTATTGAAACTGCTGGCTTTGATTTTGGTGGCGTGTTCATGTATTCGCCCGAAGAATCAACACGAGCATATTCCATGCAAGGCCAGATAGACGATGAAACTAAATTAATGCGAGCTCAAGAAGTTAAAGATTTAATGGACCAGATAGGCTTCGCAAAAAATGCAGCCCGAATAGGTCAAGAGGCAGAAATTATTGTGGAGGGCTACGAAAAACTTGAAGATGGTAGCCTAGAAGTGCTTGGTCGTGCCTGGTTCCAAGCTCCCGATACCGATGGTCTTGTCCATGTGCCTCATGTAGAAGCTGAAATTGGCGATCGTATCTATGTACGGTTCACCGATGCCTTTGCTTATGATTTGCTTGGTGAGGTTGTCGAATAGATGAGTAATACAAAGTCAAGCCAAAACATATGGACAGTGGCAAATATAGTAACCATGGTAAGAATTGCCTTCATCCCTGTGTTTATGGTCCTTCTTTTAGCTCCGTGGGAAAAGCTAGCTTTCGTATCAAGCTGGGCTGCTGATTACAAACCGCTTGTTGCCGCCCTGGTTTTTAGCATCCTTTCTGCCACTGACTGGGTTGATGGCTACCTTGCTAGAAGTCGGAACGAAGTTACAACCTTCGGAAAGTTCATTGACCCCATAGCAGATAAGATTCTTGTCATGGCAGCGCTCCTTGGCCTTATTGAACTGGGGGATTTACCTTCTTGGATTGCGCTGATCATCGTTGTTCGCGAATTTTTAGTTTCAGGTCTAAGAATGGTAGCAGCAAGTGAAGGACTTGTTATTGCAGCGAGCTGGATTGGAAAATGGAAAACTGCGAGCACCCTTGTTGCCATTATCCTATTTTTAGTCAAAGCAAGTCCAGCACTACAAAACCATGCAGCTTTCTACCAGTTTATTGAGGTGCTTGCCTGGATTTTAATGATACTTGCAGTAGCTCTTACCATTATTTCAATGATTGATTACTTTATGAAATCATCGAAAGTTCTGTATAAGTAGGTGTACTAAGGTGACCCCAACATTTGATGAACTTATCCTTATGTCCAGCAAACTCATAGACTTAGCGCGCGAAAAAGCCGTGCGTTTTACCTTTGCAGAATCATGCACCGGCGGCCTTGCAAGTGCCATGATAACTGAGGTTTCAGGCTCTTCGGATGTTTATGATGGTGGGGTATGCACCTATGCTAATCGTATAAAGACAAAGCTCATAGGGGTAGATCCTTCTACGCTTTCTCAGCATGGAGCTGTGTCAAGTGAAACTGCTTTTGAGATGAGTGAAGGCGTCTTAGACCTTATGGGGGTAGATATAGCTATCAGTATCACCGGTATTGCAGGCCCTGGAGGAGCTCAAAAAGACAAGCCTGTGGGTACCGTGTGGTTCGGCTGTACGCATCATAAGCAAAGCCAAACCTATCTTAAGCATTTTGAGGGCAATCGCTCTGAAGTTAGACGACAATCGGTAGCCTTTGCTTTCAGCTTACTTGAGGATGCGCTTAGGGCTTTTTAAGATGCACTTATAAGCTGCTTTTTATTTTCTTAAGAAGCTTTATATAAGATGGTTTCGAATTTATTTGACACTAGAACATATGTTCGTATAGACTAGCCTTAGATTGGTAAACAATAGGAGCACACATGGCGACTAAGAAAGCTAAAAAAGAAATTAACGAGCGCACTTATGGTGCAGAACGTGACAAGATGATTGAAGTCACGCGTGAGCAAATTACTAAGAAATTTGGTGAGGGCGCCATTATGAAATACGGTGAAGATGGAGAAAATCATGAAATTTCTGCCATTCCCACCGGTTCAATTGCACTTGATGCTGCCCTAGGAATTGGTGGTATTCCTCGCGGTAGAATTGTTGAGATTTATGGTCCTGAATCATCAGGTAAAACTACCTTGGCTCTTTCAGTACTTGCTCAAGCACAAGCGCTGGGCGGTGTAGTTGCCTTTATAGATGCTGAACATGCCTTGGACCCTGCGTATGCCCTAAAAATTGGCGTCGATATTGACGAGGTCTTAATATCTCAGCCCGATACGGGGGAGCAAGCCTTAGAAATCTGTGACATGCTTGTACGTTCAGGCGCTATTGATGTTGTTGTCGTGGACTCTGTAGCGGCCCTAGTTCCACGTGCTGAAATTGAGGGTGAAATTGGCGATACTTCGGTTGGTCTTCAAGCTCGCCTTATGAGCCAAGCGCTCAGAAAGCTTGCGGGTTCACTTTCAAAATCTAATACGACCTGCATCTTTATTAACCAACTTCGTGAAAAAATTGGTGTAATGTTCGGAAATCCTGAAACTACTCCTGGTGGAAGGGCGCTTAAATTCTTCTCATCGGTACGTATGGACATCAGGCGCGTAGAAACGCTCAAAGATGGAACTGAAATGGTAGGTAGTCGCGTTCGCGTAAAAGTGGTTAAAAACAAAGTTGCCCCACCCTTTAGACAGGCTGAATTCGACATCATGTACGGAGAAGGCATCTCTCGTGAAGGCTCCTTATTAGATATGGGTGTAAACGAGGGAATTGTAAACAAATCAGGCTCTTGGTATACCTACGAAAGCGAACGTCTTGGTCAGGGCAGGGAAGCTGCAAAAGAATTCTTACGCACCAACCCCGATTTACGAGATGAGCTTGAATCGAAAGTTCGTGAAGCGCTTGGATTGAGCTCTGAGGAGCAAGAACTTGCCGAGGACGTAAAGGCAGAAAGCTAAGGAGTTAAATACTAGCTCATGGATACAGGGCTCGTTTGTAAGCTAAGAATTGAACTTGCCGATCAAAAAACTCGAACTATGGGTGCTCCTTTTAAACAGGGTAGCTTATATTTTGAGTATGCAGGGCAAGAAGAGAAGAAACTTCTTCCTCATGTACTTTTGAAAACACTCGATATAAGCAGGCTTGAAAACCTTTCCTATGCTGAATTTAGCTCTCAGCTTACTTGTGAGATTAAAAAATCTGCTTGGAAACGTATTATTGAGTCAATCGAGAAAAAAGATAGAAGTACGAAAGAAGTTTATGGAAAACTTTCTTCAGAAGGATTTCCAGAAGATACTGTCGATGAATTTATTGCACTTGCCCAAAACAAAAAGCTTCTTGACGACCTAAGATTTGCTGAATCCTTCATACGCTCTAAAAAAATAAAAGGCTGGGGGAGAAAGAAAATTGAATATGAGCTTCGTTTGAGAGGAATTAATGCCTCTGAGCTTGAAAACTATCCTCATGCCTTTTTTAATCCAGACGAAGAAGTCGAAATAGCCTATACTTTATTGAGTAAAAAATCACTCCCTGACAAAAATGCCTATCAAAAGTTTTATAGATTGCTTGCTGCAAAGGGATTTTCGTCAGATGTTATAAGTACCGCAATTTCTTTAAGACTCAACGAGGAATAAATGGCGCTGTTATCTGCTAAAAAACTTAGTGTAAGCTACGAGCACGATTCATCTACTAAAAACATTTTCTCCTCTTTAGACCTATCTCTTCAAGAGGGAGAAATAGTAGATTTACAAGGCCCTTCAGGGGCTGGAAAATCCACACTCTTAAAAGCCTTGGCATTGTTGCACGCAATTGATAGTGGCGATATATGCCTTGAGTCGAAAAGTTATAAGAACTTCACGCCTCAAACGTGGAGAAAACACGTTTCGATGAGTCTTCAAAAAGCGTCCCTTATTGAGGGTACGGTGGAGGAAAATTTAAGATATCCCTTCAGTCTTGCCGTGCGCAAATGTGAAGATGCGCCATCTCAAGAAGAAATGCGCAAGCTTCTTGATAGCTTAGCGCTTGAAGATGTTGAACTCGAAAGAGAAGCGAGCCAGCTTTCGGGTGGTCAAAGCTCTCGCGTTGCACTTGCCAGAAACATCTTGACGCATCCAAAAGTTTACCTGCTCGATGAGGTTGATGCAGCTCTTGATAGCGATTCAGCCCATGCGCTCTGGAATGTTATTGAACAAGAAGTTCAAAAAGGTTCGGCGGTTTTAAGAATAAGACATCATGAAGACGACGGAAGAGCTTCTAGAAAGCTTATGCTCCAAGACAAAATATTGAAAGAAGTGTAAATGACTGCAGGCGTTGTACCCATTAGTTATACTCAACTTGCTATTGCTTCACTCTTACTTTTAGCAGCAATTATAATTTCGCTTAAGCTTGAATTAGGACAAGCGAAAAATATTTTAATTTCTTCAATTCGTACCGTCATTCAATTGAGTGCTTTAGGATTTGTGCTCGAATTCATCTTTGAAGTACAAACCTGGTGGCTTATCCTTCTTATCGTCATCTTCATGCTTGTTTCTGCTACTCAAATTGCTACGAATCGCGTTAAAAACCATGCAAGCGGCATTAGACTTTCTATATTTATTTCACTTGCAATCAGCTCCATGATTGTGGCGCTTTTAGTCATCACCTTAGTAGTTAAGGCAGACCCTTGGTATTCGGCTCGTCAATTCATTCCAATCGTTTCAATCGTATTGGGAAATGCAATGTCATCTACTGCAGTTGCAATAGATAGATTATTTAACGATATGAAACTCAAAAAAGATGAGATGGAAACCATTGTTGCATTAGGTGGCTCACCAGCAGAGGCTGCAACACCATCTATCAAACGGGCTATATCGGCAGGTATGGTTCCCATTCTTGCATCAATGTCTGCAGCAGGAATTGTTACCATTCCAGGAACTATGACAGGACAACTCTTAGCGGGAGCCGACCCCGTAGCGGCTTCTAAATATCAAATCGTTATCATGTTTATGCTTTCTGCAGCAAACGCTATCTCTGTTTTTCTAGCATGTTATTTAAGCTATAAGAAAAGCTTTTCTGGGTTTGATTATTACCTGGATAAGTAAGCGTGCATGACATAGCCGACAGGACCATTTGCATTCCAGGGCCCCTTAGCTTATCTAAGGATGAATCATGGACCTATCTTTTTGACCATTAATCTCACAAAAACTATATTTTTCCTGCGCGTCATTGACTTTAATTTTCAGATTGGAGATTATAATAGTTAGGCAATTATGATGATTTCTCGTTTATGCGAGTTTTAATATATTTTGGTTGGTTTTAAAACTGTATAAGCTAATAACTTCATGACTGTCGGATTGTAGTCCGACGTTTCTTTTATTATGTCGGAATACACCTATATTTACTAAATTTTTTTGACACCAGGTAAAGGATGGTCACACTATGCCTATGACATCAATTGTTTTAGCGGTAATAGTTGGCCTGATTGTCGGAGCTCTCATTATCTATATGGTCATGAACTCCAAAGCTAATGGAAAGGTTAAAAGCGCGCACGAGCAAGCTGACAAACTTATCCATGAGGCTGAACAACAGGCTAATGAAATAAAAAAAGACGCACAAGCTCAATCAAAAGAAAGTATGCTTGCGGCAAAAGAAGAAATTTTGAAACAAAAGCAACTTGCTGAAGAAGAGGAAAAACAACGCAATCAAGATATCAGAGAAAGAGAAAACCGTGTTTCTCAGCGCGAAGCTTCACTTGATCGCAGAAGTAACACCTTAGACAAGCGTGAAGAGCAAATTTCTTCGCAGCAATCATCTATTGATAAAAAGCACAACGAGGTAAATCGCATTTTAAATCAAACTCAAAATGAGTTAGAGCGTGTTGCTGCCATGACATCAGATGAAGCTCGCGAGAAGCTTTTAAATGATGTGAAAGAATCGGTAACCGTTAAGTCTGCGGCAATCATTCGTGATGCTGAACAAAGGACGAAACAAGAAGCAGATAAGACTGCTCGAAAAATTGTATCGCTTGCTATTCAACGAGTAGCATCTGATCAAGCTAATGACATTACAGTTACCTCGGTTCATATTCCATCAGATGAACTTAAAGGACGCATTATTGGACGTGAAGGTCGTAACATTCGTACCTTTGAGCAACTAACAGGCGTAAACCTCATCATTGATGACACACCAGAAACGGTTGTTCTGTCGTCTTTTGATCCAGTTCGCAGAGAAATTGCGCGCGTTGCCCTTGAAAACTTAATCTCTGACGGTCGTATTCATCCTGCTCGTATTGAAGAGATGTTTAATAAAGCGACTGAAACGGTTAACGAACAAATTCAAGAGGCTGGAGATCAAGCGGCCTTTGATGCAAATATTCACGATTTACACCCTGAACTCATTAAGATTTTAGGTCGCCTGCGTTATCGCACCTCGTATGGTCAAAATGTTTTGAAGCACTCCTTAGAGGTAGCAAATCTTGCCGCCATTATGGCAAGCGAGCTTGGGCTGGATGAAAAAATCGCGAAGCGCGCTGGTCTTCTCCACGATATTGGTAAAGCTGTTGACCATGAAATTGAAGGTTCTCACGCGGTTATCGGTGGAGATATATGCAGACGCTATAAGGAAAACCCAATTGTTACCAATGCAGTTGAGGCCCACCACAATGACGTAGAGCCACAAAGTGAATACGCCTACCTTGTTATGGCAGCAGATGCAATGTCGGCAGCTCGTCCAGGTGCTCGTCGTGAAAGCGCTGAAAACTATATTAAACGTCTTGAGAAGCTTGAAGAAATTTCAAACTCGCATGACGGTGTAGAGAGAACCTACGCAATGCAGGCGGGACGTGAAATTCGAGTAATGGTTCGCCCCGAGGATATTTCGGATGCGCAAGCAGTAGTGCTCGCTCACGATATTGCTCATCAGATTGAAGATGAGATGGAATATCCTGGTCAAGTAAAAGTTACGGTCATACGAGAGTCACGCGCTACAGACTATGCTAAATAATCATGAGTGATGACTTAGATCTCGCGAAGTTCATCTCTGAGGTTACCGGAGATGAACTTCTTAAAATTGAAGAGAATTTTGGGAGCGGCTTTGTTCGCCTTCGTGTCGCAGAGGCCGAAAGGAGACAGGCCGCTCACGATATTCGCTCAAGTGAAGACATAATCATCGAACTTTTGAGAAATTCCCGTGATGCTCAAGCTCGAAATATTTTTGTCGCAAGTGCTAAAGCCCAGCATGAGCGACTTTTTGTGATTATTGATGATGGTCTTGGCATTCCTGAAGATATGCAAGCCAAAGTTTTTGAACCTCGAGTAACCTCGAAATTAACCAGTATCCATGAGGACAAATGGGGAATCCACGGAAGAGGAATGGCGCTCTTTTCAATTGCGAGCAATACCCTCGAACACAGGGTGCTTAGATCGAAAGAAAAACTTGGAACCTCAATACGAGTTTTAAGTAACACCTTAGAAGTTTCAGAGAAAACCGATCAGTCAAGCTGGCCACAACTTACCAAAAATGAAGAAGGAATAGAAGAGTTTACGGGTCCAAAAAACATTATCCGAAGCATTTGCGAATTTGCGCACGACTCAAAAGGTGCACTTAAGGTATACCTTGGAAGTCCTACTGAAATTGCCGCTACCTTATATGCTCACGCAAAATCGCGGCTTAGCGCCCAGGACCTTTTGTTCATCGACAGTGCAGATAGCCTGAAGCTCATTGATCGCCTTGCTTTTTCAAGTGATGCAGAAGATTTCACCAAGATTGCAAACGAGCTAGGTCTAGAGATTTCAGAGCGCTCTGCATTCAGGATTTTATCGGGCCAGATTTCTCCGAACAAGCACGTCCTTGAGGTTTTGAATAAGCGCAAAACGCCTAAGCCTACAAGTCTTATCCATAAGGATTTGCGTGGACTTAAAATTGCTCCCGATGATATGAAGACCTTTGAGCGCGATTTAAAAAGATCCTTTAGAAAACTCAGTGAAGGATATTTTCTTGAAGATTGCAAAACACCAAAAGTAAGAATTACAAAGGATAAGATCGTCGTTACCTTTGATTTGAGCAAAGATGATTCAATTTAAATCTAGTAATTGTCTTATCTTGAGGGTAAACTCTATACATCTCTAGTAAATTAAACGTACTTCAAATGCTGCTTTATGTATTATTACGAAAATAAAAGGTTGCACATGGATTTTTTAAAAGTTTCTTCGAAATCTTCACCAGCGTCAGTTGCGGGTGCTATTGCCGGAATGATTAAAGACGGCAATCCTGTTGAAATACAATCAGTGGGCGCAGGTGCATTAAATCAAGCCATAAAAGCGATTGCAATTGCTCGAGGATTTCTTATCCCAACAGGCATAGATTTAGCATGTAGACCATACTTTTCTGATATTTCGATTAACAACGAAAAACGCACCGCTATCAGACTAAGCATCGATGCTCGTCCCGTTTCAGGCGATGTTGACGACTCAATTCTAAAAAATATTCATCAATAGGAGTTTATTAGCTACATGAATAGATCACTTCAAGGACTTACGTACTTTGTTCGTACCTTTGGGTGTCAGATGAATTCACATGATTCCGAACGTGTTGTAGGAATGCTTGAAAATCTTGGAATGATTATGGGCGACCAAGAAACAGCCGATATTGTCGTGTTTATGACCTGTGCTGTTCGAGAAGCTGCTGATACCCGCCTTTTCGGCCAAGTAGCCTCTATGAAAAATCTTCCAGCCCCCATGGGTGGCAAAAGAATTATTGCGCTTGGAGGTTGCATTGGACAGCGAGATGGAGACTATCTCTTCGATAAGCTCGACAATTTGAACGTTGTATTCGGAACTCATACGATAGAAGATTTGCCCTCACTCATTGAAGAGGCCTATGAGACGGACAAAAAAGTCTCCTCACTTGCCGATAGAGCCGCTACACCTTCAACCGATCTTCCTATTAAACGTGAGAACAATTTTCATGCCTGGGTACCGATAACCATGGGCTGCGATAATTATTGCACCTACTGTATTGTTCCTTACGTGCGCGGACACGAATATTCCCGGGAGTTCAATCAAGTCGTCGCTGAAGTTGAGCTCCTTGCATCTCAAGGCGTTAAAGAAGTAACGCTCCTTGGACAAAACGTCAATTCATACGGAAGAGATTTGTATGGCAAACCGAAGTTTGCAGAGCTTTTGCGAGCCATGGATGATACCGGCATCAAACGTGTTCGCTTCACATCTTCTCACCCTAAAGATCTGAGTGATGAGACGATTAAAGCTTTTGCTGAATCTAAAACGGTCATGCCTCACTTGCATTTGGCTGTTCAGTCTGGATCTGACCGCATTCTTAAGGCCATGAATCGTAAATACAGCGCCGCTCATTATTTAGAACGCATTGGAAAGGTTCGAGAGCTCGTGCCGCAGGTAGCGCTTTCAACCGACATTATTGTAGGTTTTCCAGGAGAGACCGAAGAGGATTTTCAACAAACACTTGACCTAGCCAAAAAGGCTAATTTTGCGCAAGCATTTACCTTTATTTATTCGAAGCGAGCAGGCACTCCTGCTGCAAAGATGATTGACGATACTCCACGTGAAGTAATTCAGGAACGCTTTGATGGACTTGTAGAACTTATCCAAACTTCTGCCTATGCTAACAATAAAATCGAAGAGGGTAAAACGCTTGATGTCTTAATTGAAGGTAGCTCCAAGCGCGATGACACAATTCTTACTGGTCGTTCACCAAGAAACTCTACCGTTCACATAAAGCTAGCAGAGGGAAGATCAGTTGAAGACTATATAGGTAAGATAGTTCAAGTAAAAATTGAACTTGCTAAAACGTGGTATCTCAAAGGTAATCTTGTATAAGCTCAGTAACATATTTCAAGTTATTGCAATTGTTGGACCGACTGCCTCGGGTAAGTCTGCGCTTGCAGATGCCCTTGCGCTTGATTTCAAAACGAAGGTTATTTCTGCCGACGCCATGCAGGTCTATCGTTTTATGGATATCGGAACAGCTAAAACGCCTTTGGCCGAGCGCAAGGTAGAACTTTTAGGAATTGACCTGGTCAATCCGGATGAACAATTCAGTGCATCTAACTACCAAATGCTGGTAAGGCCAGAAGTTGATAAGCTGAACGAAGAGGGGCTCCCTGCTATTCTTTGTGGAGGCAGTGGGCTTTATGTCGACGCTCTTATAGATGATATGCACTTTCCACAAGGCGAACAGCTGGAAAACTTAATTCGAGAGAAATATGAGCGCTATGCAAGCGAGCATGGAGCGCAAGCACTTCACGCGCTTCTGTCTGAAAAAGATCCAAAATCGGCAAAGCTCATACATCCCCATAACTCAAGGCGCGTAATACGTGCCTTAGAAATGCTTGAAGATGGAATTTCGTATGCCGAGCAAAGCGAAAAACTCCACGAGCATAAGGCATACTATTCAAGCATTATCTTTGGTTTGAACATGCAAAGAGATATTTTATACGAGCGGATAAATCAACGAGTGGACACCATGTTTGATATGGGTTTAGTCGAAGAAGTTAGAATGCTTTTAGACCAGGGCTTCCTGCAAGCTGCAACCGCTAAACAGGCCATTGGATATAAGGAGATAGTCCAAGCTTTTGCAGGAGAAATTAGCTTAGATGAAGCACGGGACAAGATTAAACAAGCTTCAAGAAGATATGCAAAAAGACAGCTTACCTGGTTTAGACGAGATCCCCGTATTATTTGGTTAGATAGTTTAGAACAATCCTTAAAAGAGCAAATCGAATGCATTAAGGTTAAGATTCAAAAAGAGTGTGATTATCGTAGCTAGTGAAGAAAGACCAATCTCAACAGAAATCATTCCTGAACGCGCTTATTTAGTCGGAGTAGACTGGCAAGCTAACGCGTTTCCTGCAGAAGAATCCCTTCTTGAACTTGGAAGACTTGCCCACACGGCGGGTGCTGAGGTAGTTGCCTCGACCTATCAAAAAATTGAAAAACCTAATCCACGATTCTTTGTAGGCAGTGGTAAGGCAGAAGAAATTAACACCTTCGTGAGAGCAAATAATATTGATGTTGTGATATTTGATGATGAGTTAAGCCCTTCTCAGCAAAGCAACCTTGAAAGACTCTTCCCACAAAACGTCAAAGTAATTGATAGAACTGCCCTAATTCTTGATATTTTCGGCATTCATGCGACAACGCGAGAGGGTAAGCTGCAAGTACAGCTTGCTCAACTGCAATATTTGCTTCCTCGTCTTCGCGGTATGTGGTCTCACTTGGCAAAAGAACAAACGCGTGGTGGCATAGGTTCAAGATTTGGTATGGGCGAATCTCAGCTTGAAATTGATCGCCGTCTCATCAGAGATAAGATTTCATCTCTTAAAAAGGAGCTTAAACGTGTTGCTCGCACGCGCAAAACCATGTCAAGCGCTCGCTATGAGTCGCACATTTTTAGGGTAGCGCTCGCTGGATATACGAATGCAGGAAAATCAAGCTTGCTCAACACCTTGACCGATTCAAATATCTTAAGTCAAGACTTACTCTTTGCAACACTTGACTCAACTACACGAAAGCTTACTTTGCCACAGGGAAGACAGGTCGCGCTAACCGATACGGTAGGCTTCATTCAGAAATTACCAACAACGCTCATCGAGTCTTTTAATTCAACCCTCGCTGAAGTCATCAATGCAGACCTTATATTAAAAGTTGTGGATATAAGCTCGAAGTATCGTGACTACCAACGCGATACGGTAGAAAAAGTACTTGAGTCAATCGGTGCGCACAATTCTGACGCAATAATTGTGTACAACAAAATCGACCTCGTATCACCTGAGGAAATTAAGGTGCTCAAACAAAGAAATCCTGAATCGGTATATGTCTCTGCTGAAACAGGAGAGGGCATTGACGAGCTTTTGGATGTACTTTCTCAAAAGGCCGCTGAATCTGACGAAGTTTTTTCTGCCCTTGTTCCATATAAAGATGGGTCTTTACTTGAGCTTGCTCATAAAAAAGGCAGTGTTTTTAAGGAAGTTTATACCGAAAAAGGTGTTGCTGTTTCGCTTCGACTGCCTAAAGCCTTCGTTTCAAAATTCAAGGAGTATCGGATTGATTCATCTAAGTTAGAGAACTTTGAAGACCACGCTTAAGAGCGCTATAAGCACGACTTGATGTAGCAGGTAAATGGGAAGGGTGTGAGTTCCAATTTTCGCAAGAATAGGGAGGTGCAGTTCTTTCATGACTTGCGGAAAGCCCTTTTGTTTGAAATGCAGGCAGGTATACATTCCAGAAAGATATAAAAAAACATAGGGAATCATGGGGTAGTAGTCGGCGTCAACGTATCCAGGGTGCGGAAAACCTAGCCAAAATAAATAAGGTGAGTTATATAGGATATCTGGAAGGGCTGGCTGTACACCAAAAAATACTTGTAGGTAGCCAGATTGCGTGGGAAGCGTAAGTAAAAATAATACAAAGCACAAGAGCGCACCTGGCAGTGCCGGAAATTTCTTGAGCATAGTGCCAAAAAGCATGTAGATAAGGGCGCAGCTTGCTAAAAGATGTATTACACCAAACTTAACCATCGCATCTACTGAAGCAATATAGGTAACAACAGAAATAAGAAGCGCAACTAGGGCAAGTTGTATAAAGCGCTTGAGTGAATTTCTAGAAAATTGAGTAGCCATTCCTGCTATAAATACGAAAGTCCAACCAATCGAATACTGCCAGTACAGTTGAAGTGGTCCTGAAAACCACTCAAAACCTTCTTGAAAGATATAACGTACATCATAGGCAGCGTGGAAGAAAATCATAGAGATCAGTACAAGACCTCTGATCTCGTCTATAAGATGTATTCTTTGTTTTTCAGATGGTTCGCGCAAAGCTTGAGTATGTTCGTCCATTATTACAAGGTTCTAAACAGAGCGGTTACCTTTCCCACGATGTGAGGGTTTACCGCATAAATAGGAACCATCGAAGCATTTTCTGGTTGCAATCGAACGCGCGTTGCCTCTTTATAAAATGTCTTAACGGTGGCTTCATCTTCAATAACAGCTACCACAATATCGCCGTTATCAGCAGATTGAGCCTCTTGAACGACTACATAATCGCCGTCGAAAATGCCGGCTTCAATCATGGATTCGCCACGAACTTTAAGAAGAAAACTACCCTTGTCTCCAACTACGCTTATCGGAAGCTTAACGATTTCTTCTACGTTTTGTTCTGCCAAAATAGGAGTCCCAGCCGCAACCTGTCCAAGCAGTGGAAGCGATATAAAGCTCGTGTCGGACTGAGCTTCTTGAATATGCCCCTCTTGATTATCACCATCAATATGGCAGACGACTATTGCGCGCGGTTTAGAAGGATCGCGCCTAATATAGCCTTTCTTTTCTAAGGTAGCAAGGTGCGTATGAACAGTAGAAGGGGAGGAAAGCCCAACCGCCTGCGCTATTTCGCGAACTGAGGGCGGATAGCCTTGTTCTTTCACTTGACTAACAATGTAGTTATATATTTGTTGCTGACGTTGTGTGGCCTTCATAATTACCTTTTGATCCAAAAAGCTAGCCAAACTATGCTATTTAGTATACCTGTTAGAAGCACAAAAACAAACATATGTTCTAAAATCTTTGAAAAAATCTTGAAGAGAACACTTGTTCGTATTATGATGTGTTTAGGAATCGAACTCATGTTCGCTTTAATTAATGTCCGAGTGGTTTCATAAGCTTGTTTTGACCAAGACAATCATGAAGTACAAGGAGTTAGCATGAAGCTAAGACATTCTAAAAACATCATAGGCAAGACGGTCTTTCAATCACAAGATTGCGCTTCTATCTATCTCATAGACTGCAATACGAATGCAATCATCCCAATTGAAGCTTCAAAACAAGCTCGTCCAAACTCGCAAGACACACATGAGTTAAGTCTTAGACAAATAATCGTACTGTCTCTTTTTATTTGTTGCACTATCAGCTTTGCATTATTTAGCTATGACTTCATAGCTCATATGCAAGAAGGAGGTCCATATGAGGAACTTATTTATAATCTTTCGTAAGCTTTTAGCTTAGCTACTTATTACTATACGAAACTGAAAGCAAAACAAGAGAATAAAGGCCTTTTAATTGGCTTTATGCTTTATATAAAGTGAATAATACTGTTATAATTCTCCTTATTAAACCATAGGAGAATTATGCGTTGTCCAAAATGCGGTCATTGTGAATCAAAAGTTGTAGATTCACGCTCAACTGAAGATAATGAGGCAATTAGACGCCGTCGTGAGTGTCTGCAATGTGGCGAGCGCTTTACTACCTATGAAAGAAAAGAAGAGTCTCCACTTCAAGTAGTTAAAAAAGATAACATCCGTGAACCGTTTGATCGTTCAAAACTTATGCATGGACTTGTTCGCGCAACTGTAAAGAGAAATATTCCTCTTGAGACGCTCGATGCGCTTATTAACGATATTGAATCTGAATTGAGAAACAACTTTAGAAATGAAGTGAGTTCTCAAGAACTAGGCGATATGATATTGCTTCGCCTAAGAGATTTAGACCTCGTTGCCTACGTTCGTTTTGCTTCAGTTTATAAAGATTTTAAAGATATCGATAGCTTTAATCGTGAGCTAAGGAATCTTCAATAGCTATGAGTGAAATTCTAAGAATCAAAGTTAAACGCCTGAATGATAAGGCTATCATTCCTCGTTATTCCTATACGGCCGATGCAGGCCTTGATCTTTATTCATGCGAAGATCTTGTACTACAACCTTTTGAGCGTGCGCTCATCCCAATTGGCTTTGCAATTGAGATTCCAGAAGGCTATGCTGGATTTGTCCAACCACGCTCAGGTCTTGCCATAAAAAAAGGATTGAGTTTAGTTAATACACCAGGTCTTATAGACTCTCATTATAGAGGCGAGCTCAAGGTCATTGCTATTAACCTTGATGCTCATACCCCCATTCAGTTGCACGCTGGGGACAGAATAGCCCAGCTTGTAATACAGCGCGTTGCTGCGGTCGAATTAATTGAGACTGAAGAGCTTTCTCAAACTGATCGCAATCAAGGCGGTTTTGGATCAAGTGGCGTATAAACAAAGGAGTATCACAGCTATGGACGCGTTCTTTCACTTAAGTGAGCGCAATACTTCAGTGGGGCAAGAGCTCAGGGCTGGTATTACAACGTTTTTGGCAATGGCATACATCATTGCGGTCAACCCATCTATCTTAAGTGCTGCAGGAGTTCCCTTCACTGCTGCACTCACTGCAACCTGTTTCGGTGCAGCCCTTATGACCATCTTAATGGGTCTTATTGCAAATCGACCAATTGCTTTAGCCTCAGGCATGGGTATCAATGCAATGGTCGCCTTTGGTTTGACCTTAGACATGGGACTTGACTGGCGCATTGCTATGTCAGCCGTCTTTATCGAGGGTGTTGTTGTTTTACTCTTAGTGCTCTTCGGCTTGCGCGAAGCAATCATGGATGCAATACCTGCAGCACTTAGACAAGCAATTGGTGTTGGTATTGGTTTGTTCATCACCTTTATTGGTCTTAAAAGTGGTGGCATCGTAGTTGCCAATGAATCAACTGCTATTTCTATGGGTGATCTAACTCAAGCAGGAACCATCGTTGCAATAATCTCTATTCTGGTAACGCTCTTCTTGTATGCACGTAATATCAAAGGTTCAATCCTTATTGGTATTATCGTTGCTGTCATTGTTGGTTTGCCACTTGGCGTAACACCACTTCCTGCCTGGGAAAATTTTGGACTTGACTTCTCAAGTTTCGGTGCACCCTTCCAAACAATTCCAGGACAAGAGGTAAATGGACCTGCTCTAGTCCAGGCCCTCATCAATCCTGCAGTCTTAATCTTTGCCTTTTCACTTTTAATGTCAGACTTCTTCGACACCATGGGAACTGCCATGGGTGTCGCAAAACAAGGTGAGTTTTTGACTAAAGATGGTGAAGTAGAAAACGTCAAAGAAATCCTAACGGTTGACTCTGCAGCTGCTGCCGTTGGTGGTCTTATCGGTGCCTCTTCAATTACTTCTTTCGTTGAATCCACTGCTGGTGCAGCCGATGGAGCTCGCACGGGTCTTTCAAACATTTTCATCGGAATTCTCTTTATTATCGCAGCCTTCTTATCACCATTCATTTCTATGGTAAGCGGCTCTGCAACTGCCGGTGCACTCGTTTTAGTTGGTTATTTAATGATGGGTGGAGTAGAAGATATTCCATGGAATGATTTCAGATTTGCCTTCCCAGCTTTCTTAATCATTATTGGTATTCCTTTTACTTACTCTATTGCTACCGGTATCGGCTTTGGTTTTATTGCATACGTATTAGTATCACTTTTTACAGGCAAGGTAAAAGATGTAAGCGTGCTCATGTGGATCTCGGCTCTTGCCTTCTTAATTTCCTTTATCATCTAGATTTAACTTCACAAGATAAGCTTGAAGATGCATCCCGAAAATTCAATTCGGGGTGCATCTTTGTTTTCACGGTATAAATTCGACCGAATACCTATTATTCCGAATATTATTTGAGATTAATACAATTTTGTGTTGCACGAGAATAGCTATATACATATAATTGCATACATTAATCAGAGTATTCGGAGGTATGTATATGAAAAGCTATAAGAAAGTTGTTTTAGCATATTCGGGCGGACTAGACACGTCGGTTTGTATCCCATGGTTGAAAGAGAACTACAATTGCGAGGTCATTGCT
>JAUNLE010000031.1 GCA_030532415.1 Coriobacteriia bacterium
ATGAAGATGACGAGGACTTTGATTTAGACAGCTACCCTGGCTTTTCATTCATCATCCCTGAATTCGACGAGGATGTCGTAACTGCATATATTCCTGAAGACGAGGACAATCCATTTGTCGTATTAGATTTTGATGAAGAGGTAAGTGACGAGGACTTCATCCATGAAGAAGATATTCTTTATGAGGAGGGCTTTGCCTTAGATGGCAGCATTCGTGATGAAGACGAGCGCAAAGCGTAAGTAAAATTTTTGAAGCACAAACTTCATGCAATCAAAAGAAGAGGAGCTAAGCTGCCTTTATGCTGGTAAAGCTCCTCTTCTTATTCAACAGGGGTTAATGGACAAAAGAGAATGCGGACAGTTTGTTAGACATATTTACGCTACATTAAGCATTCGATATTCAGCATCGTTATCACGCTCTATATCACGCTTTGCTTTATTGCATCTACGCACGCGCATTACATAGCGACATGGCTTTGGCTACGCCTTCATCCAAACAGGCAAGCACGGCCTGAGCCCCACTTGTAAGCGCTTGTTCAAACAAGAGCGCATCACTAGCTTTCGGAACGGACAGTACATAGTCAGCCACCCTCATTTTTCCTGGAGGATGTCCAATACCAATGCGCACGCGGCTGAAATCTTTTGACCCACATTTTTCAATGATTGAACGAAGGCCGTTATGGCCGGCATGGCCGCCGCCAAATTTTATGCGCGCGCTTCCCTTATCAATATCCATTTCATCGTGGATTACAAGTGTCTCTTCAAGCGCAATGCCATATTCGCCCATAATCTTTTTCATCGGACCACCGCTTGTGTTCATATAGCTTTGCGGCTTTGCGATTATAAGTTTTTGACCCTTATACGTAGTTTCGGCAAGCAGTGCTCCTGCCTTGGTTTTCCAGTAGTTAATACCAAAGTCTTCTGCAAGACTATCGACTACCATAAAGCCCGCGTTGTGGCGAGTAAGCTCGTATTCCTCTCCTGGATTTCCCAGTCCTACAATTAAACGTATAGGTTTTGCAAGTATAGAATCAGCCATAATCTTATGTAGTTAAACCTGTCTAGTGTCCTCTTGTTTATCTCTTACAGTGCAAAGTTTGGGTCGAACAGTGTTGACACAGATTCTTCCTCAAATACATTTTTTATAGCGCGTGCAAAAAGAGGCGCAACCGAAAGAGTAACCAGTTTGTCGAAGATGTCGGTATCAGGGGCTGGAACTGCATCGGTCACTACAACCTCTTTAATGTCAGAGTTTTGTAGACGTTCTACTGCAGGACCAGAAAAAATGCCGTGGGTAGCGCACACATAAATGTCTCCTACACCAAGGTTTTTAAGTGCCTTAACGCCTGCCGTAATGGAGCCCGCTGTGTCAATCATGTCGTCGTTGATAATGCAAATCTTACCTTCAACATCACCAATTACGCTGGTAATTTCTGCAACATTGTGCTGAGGACGTCCTTTGTGCATAATCGCAATTGAACATTCCATTAAGTCCGAAAGCTTTTTGGCAGCCTTCGCACGACCAACATCGGGAGATACGACCACAAGATTATCCTTATCGAAACCCTTTGCATTGAAGTAATCGGCAAAGAGCTGAAGAGCCGTAAGATGATTTACTGGCTCATCAAAGAAACCTTGAATTTGTCCTTGATGTAAGTCGATGGTGATAATGCGATCTACGCCTGCCACACTGTAGAGATTTGCAACAAGTTTTGCAGTAATAGGCTCGCGAGCAGCGCTTTTCTTGTCTTGGCGCGCATAACCATAGTGGGCAAGCACCGCAGTTACCGTGCGTGCACTTGCGCGCTTGGCTGCATCGGCCATGATGAGCACTTCCATGAGCGCATCGTTTACGCGACCTACAACTGATTGTATGATAAAAACATCGGCCCCTCGAACACTTTCGTTATAGCGAGCATAGATTTCGCCATTCGCAAATTGTTCAAGCGCTACGTCTGCCAAAGGATGGTTCAATTGTTTTGAAATGTCTTGAGCAAGCTTTTGGTTAATAGATCCACTTACTAACACCATGCGCTTTTCTACTGTTGCCATAAGACAAAATCCTTCCGTTTTATCTCTTAAATCCCTTACAAGTCCACAAATTATCGTGCATCCATAGTATAGGCTCTAAAATCTTTATTCGGAGGTATTAGCTTGAAGTTTCTCTCGAAGTTTTGAAACATAGGCCTCTTTGTTCACTTGCTTTGAGCGCGCAATGGCTAAAGCGTCGTCTGGCACGTCTTCAGTAATGGTTGATCCCGCAGCAACGATCACGTCGTTTCCAATAGAGACAGGAGCTACCAACATCGTATCCGAACCAATAAAGCTCTGGTCGCCCACAACTGTTTTATGTTTTTTGAAGCCATCGTAATTGCAGGTAATACTACCTGCACCAAGGTTTACTCCTTCACCAAATACTGCATCTCCAACGTAAGAAAGATGCGGAATCTTCGAGCCTTTGCCAATTACTGACTTTTTTATTTCCACATGGGTTCCAGCTTTGGACTGGCTTTTCATATGAGTCTCGGGGCGCAAGTAGGCGCGAGGTCCAATTGAAACTCTATCCTCTACGCGCGATTGCACAACGATGCTCTCCTCGACAAGCGAGGCTTCTCCAATATACGAGCTTTCAATTCGAGTTTGAGGGCCAATGACACAGTTTGATTCAATGTGGGTATTTCCCTCCAAGATTACCTGCGGCAACAGCTCAACATCCGGCATGATCGTAACATCGGCTTCAATAAAGACAGAATCGGGATCCCACATCGTTACCCCTGCAAGCATATGCGCTTCATTAATACGCCTTTGCATGACTTTTGCAGCATGAGCAAGCTGCACACGATTATTGACACCCAAGGCTTCTGTTTCATCTTCTGCCATCAAAGCACCACAGGGAAGCTTTGCATTCAGAAGAATTGAAAGCATATCGGTCAAATAGTATTCACCTTGCGCGTTATCGTTAGAGAGCGCTGAAAGATGGTAAAGTAGTGCCGACTTATCAAATACATAGACTCCTGCATTTGCCTCGCTAATCTTTTTTTCTTCTAAGCTTGCGTCTTTTTCTTCTACAATGCCTAACATATCACCTTGAGCCGTGCGAAGAATTCTTCCGTAACCGAAAGGATTGGACGCATTAAAACTTAGGAGCGCACACGCGAGTGCTTGTGATTGCTGCATCGCAATAAGCTTTTCAAGGGTTGTGGCCTTAAGCAAGGGTGAATCGGCAGATACAACCAGGACGTTTTGGGCATCTGATTGCTCAAGGATTTCTTTGGCAACCATCAAGGCATGTCCCGTTCCCTTACGCTCTTTTTGTTCGACCACAGAAATTTGAGCTATGCCATGCTTGGCTGCTGCAGCCTTACATGCTTCTTCGACTTTTTGAGCTTGATTACCCACAACACAAACGAGTTCATCAATGCGCGCATCTGCACAAGCACCAACAACCCAGGACAGCAAAGACCTGCCTAAGATGGAATGCAAAACTTTTGGTTTGGCCGATTTCATGCGGGTACCTTCGCCCGCAGCTAAAATTACCGCAAGTGTTTTAGCTTGCATACCTGCTCCTGACTTAAATTTTCGTATCAAAAAATCCTAAATCATTACTATCGTCTTTTGCAATTTTCATACGTCTATGGGTGTTTTTTAACCACCTTGACAAGAGCACAATGATAAGGGCAAATCCTACATACCCTATAAGCGGATAGAAGAAGGATAAAAGCGTCTTAAATCCAACAAAGCTCACAATAAATGCGATGATAACGCAAACAATCATGACCATGTTGAACTTCTTCGATTCGTTTGGCGCCAAGCGACTGACAAAGGAATAGAAGACCGATAGACCCGTATTAAAAATCATGAGATATAAAACAAGTGACATAAGTGCACCCAAAGCAGGATGAATAAGGTCGATAAGTGCCAAAAGCGGCATATCTTCTCCTGCAACCTCGCGAATTTGGAAGAGGAGTGCAAGCGAAACAAGGACGATCATTATGCCAATGAGCGCTCCTCCAATAAAACCGCCACGACCAGCAACTTTCGGCTTCTCTTCATCTCCACCCATAACAATGGCCATAGAAGCACCTGTCATGAGGTTAAATGCAAGATAATTTAAGGCAGACAAAAGCCAGTTGGGCGTAGCAGGCCTGATAAGACTTGCCTCAGAGACAAGTTCTGAAACACTGGCCTGTGCATGAGCAATAGAATAAATTGCTGAGCCCATCACGAATAAAATTAAGACGGGAGTAACAACTGAAATAACACCAATAACCTTGTTGGTATCCATGAACGACACCAAGATAATGGCAGCTGCGCACAAGGCCGAACCAAACCAAAGAGGTAGACCAAACTGCTGCTCTAAGTTAGATCCGGCTCCCGCAATCATAACGATTCCTAAAATAATTAAGGTAAGCATGATAGAAATGTCTAAGAATTTACCTATTTTAGGAGAAGCAATGTGTCTTAGGGCATCGCCATGAGAATTGGAATTATACTTAGATCCAATTTGTAAGAGGATCATACCGGTAAGCGCGAAGAAGAAGATGGAAACAACTGCGCCAACTATTCCCCACACGCCATGAGCAACAAAATACTGCAATATTTCTTGACCAGATGCAAAACCGGCACCTACTAAAACGCCAACATAGGCAAAAGCAAGCACCATCACGGCCGTAAAACGTTGACCGGGAGTTCTTTTAGACATAGATTTATTTTTCTCTTTCGTTGATTTCATATTCTTATAGTATCAAAAACTGCTCCGCTACTTATAAACGCTCAAGGCATTTACAAAATAATCGACCCCTTCAAGCGAAAGGCCGCAAGCTGGAGCATTGCACCCTGCCTTCCTTCGGTCGCGCGCCTCTAAGACCTCTTGCACCCAAGAAACTTCGCGTTTTTCTAAGCCAACTTCGACCAAGGTCCCAACGATCGTTCGCACCATTGAATGCAAAAAGGCATTACCCGTCACACGAATCGCAAGATGTTCTTCACCAAATTCTGATTGATGACTCAATTCAATTGCTTTCACATTGCGATGAGTCGGCTTGTCAACTGCCGATACAGCCTTACAAAAAGACTTAAAATCGTGTTCTCCAATAAGAGCGCGCGACGCCTCATACATTGCAGATACCTTAAGCTCCCTCGCTAGGCTCCACACGAAATCTTGGGTGTATAAGGGAAGTTCTTGGGTGGTAGAAATGCGGTACACATAATGCCTTGCCTGTGCAGAAAAGCGAGCAGAAAAGTCAGGAGAAGCAGTATAGAGTTCGCGCATACGAATATCATCTGGCAACAGTGCATTAAGCGCATTTTTAATGCGAAAAGCAGAGTGCTCGTACAGCTCTTCTTCAGGCAGCACGAAAGAGGCGTACTGTTTGTGGGCATGCACCCCCGTGTCGGTTCGTCCCGCTACAACGGTATTGATCTCTTTTCTAAAGATAGTCGAGAGCGCACGCTCAAGTTCGCCCTGTACGGTAGACGCATGATTTTGTTTTGCATATCCAGCATAGTTAGTGCCCTTGTATCCAAAACACAAAACTAGTGCAAGTTCTTTTTCGGCCATTTACATCACCACAGCTAGTACAAATAAGGCAAGACACAAAGCAAGACTTATGGTTAAAGCAGCAAAACTTACTCGTTCATCGTTCATCTGCGTTCGCCCACGCCCCTGATAAAGCCTTGCATCCATAGCATCGGCTAAATCATACGATTTCTTAAACAATGCCACAAATAGGGGGATGAACACAGGGATATAAGCTTTAAGTCGTCTGAATATTGAACCCGTTTCAAAATTTGCGCCTCGTGCTTTTTGAGCCATGACGATCTGATTAAATTCAGCAAAAGTCAGCGGAATAAAGCGAATAGCGATGCTTATCATCATGACAATATCGTCTACTGGAACACCTAAGGGGCGCAAAAAAGCTAAAAACCAGGCAAGTTTTGAGCTTAACTCATCTTTAGAGGTGCTAAACGTCACAATCAAAGTCAAGGCTACTAATAATAAGATTCGAAGCACATAAAATATTCCTCTAAGCGCACCTGATGGATCGAATCCGAAACTAGCAAGTATCGGATAGGGAGCCTGCACTCTGAAGGCTTGTGCCAAAAACATAAAACTCAGAATTATTAGTACCGGTTTAAGGCCTTTGACCACCGCTTTTATTGGAAGCTTTGCAAGCCGAATGAGGATCATAACAAAAAGGGCGAAGATTCCCATTCCAAACCAGGTGTCGATAAAGAAGATAGAGATTGAGGCAGAAAAAAGTACGATGAGCTTCAATCGTGCATCAAGCTGGTGAATTGGTGTAGCAAGTGCCGTGTATTCGCCAAGAAAAGATTGATTAAGCATGGCTATCTCTCAGATGAACGAGGAAGGTGGCCAAGCTTTCTGCATTCACAGGCTTGGGGACCTGGTATCCAAGCTTTCGCAAGTCATCATAGAGCTCAAGGATATAAGGGAGTTTTAGATTTGCCTGCTTGCATACATCAAGATTATCAAGCAGTTCAGCAAAAGAGCCCGCAAAGCTTAAAGCTCCCTCATGCATAAGGTAGATGTAATCAAGGTAGTCTAAAAACCAATCAAGTTCATGACTGATTAGTATGATTCCCTTCCCTTGATCAAGAAGTTTAGTAAGTAAGCGTAAGAATAAGGCGATGGCGCGACCATCAAGACCTGCTGTTGGTTCATCAAAGATGTAATAAGAAGGATCCATTGCTATCACACTTGCAATCGCAAGTCTTTTAGCTTCTCCCCCCGACAAACTAAATGGCGAGCGCTCTTCGTAGACATTCGGATCAAGACCAACAAGCTCAAGTGCAGTATGGACGCGCTCGTGTACGGCCTTTGCATGCAAGCCTAAATTTTTAGGCCCAAAGGCAACTTCCTCATACACGCTTTCGGCAAAGAGTTGCTGTTCTGCATTTTGAAATACCATTCCAACCATACCTGCTTCTATTGGTGAGCCGTCAAGCAAAACGCTCCCCTCATCTGCCTTAAGAAGTCCGGCAGCTAGGTATGCAAGTGTCGATTTACCAGAACCAGATTGCCCATACAAAACGCAAAGCTTCCCTGGCTCCACCTTCATATTCACCTGTTTGAGCGTAGGTGCGCTCTTGTCTTTGAAGCCGTAAGAAAAACTGAGCTCATGTAACTCTAATCCCATAGGCTAAGACCTGCCCTTAAGCACTTCAGCGAGCAAAGCCTTTGGAGTTTTGAATGCTTGTAGTCCTATGCCATGTTCGATAAGTTTTGTTTGAAGATTCAGATACGGGTGGGACAAAAGCTCTTCTTCTTGTAAGGATTCATAGGAATCTAGAAGCTCGTCTTTCGCACAATCCAAAGCAATTCGCCCCTTTTTAAGAACAATAAAGCGCTGTGCATCTAGTGCATCCATAAGATTATGGGTGATTAAAACAATGGCGGTTCCTTTGGCGTGTATTCTTTTGAGCACATCTAAAATATAGCCTTTGTTTTGGATATCCAGCATCGAAAAAGGTTCGTCTAGGATAAGGTATTTTGGCTGCATAACTAAGACGCTTGCTATCATAAGGCGCTGTTTTTCTCCGCCTGATAAGTGCTCGGGATTCATAAGCAGCTTATCTTTGAGACCCACAAGATCAAGCGATTGGTCTACGCGTTTGATGATTTCTTCTTTGTCTAAGCCTAGGTTAGCAGGCCCAAAACTGACTTCATCAAAAACGGTTGAACTTACCATTGCACTCGAAGGATTTTGAAAGACAAGACCTATCGACTTTCTAATTGTGCGTATCTTAGAGGAATCTCGAGTGTCTAATAAAGCCCCCTTGCTGGGAAGCCTTAGCCCATTCATCAATCTTGCAAGCGTTGACTTACCCGAACCGTTTTGACCTAAAAGGCAGGTATACGAGGACTCGGGAATGCTGAAAGTAAGCTCGTTTAAGGCTGGGTGATTCTGTTTTGGATACTGATAACTAAGCTCTTTGAATTCAATCATATTCACTAGATAAAAAAGAGGCTAGAACCCGTGTGAGTATCTAGCCTCTCTCTTGTACGTTTACTGTTTTGCAAGTGCAAGACTTATTTCTCTTCAGAAGTCTCTTCCTCAACAGCAGCTTGCTCTTCAGCCTCTTCTGGCTTAGCTTCTACTGCAGCTTCTTCAACAGGAGCTTCTTCAGCTTTCACTTCTTCTGCAGCTTCTGCCTTAACTGGAGCAGCCTTTTTGCTCTCAGCTTTTTTGTCTGCCTTGACTTTCTTTTGTACAGGCTCTTGAGCGAGCTCCATGATTACCATAGGAGCATTGTCACCTTTGCGAGGTCCAAGCTTTAAGATACGAGTATAGCCGCCTTCACGGTCCTTAAACATACCTTGTTCAACTTTTTCAAATACCTCGGCAACGATGTCTTTGTCGCCTAAGTATGCAATGGCAAGACGACGAGAGTGAACGTCGCCACGCTTAGCCCATGTAATGATTCTATCTACATCGCCACGAATCTCTTTTGCGCGAGACTCGATGGTCTTAATTCTATCGTTTAAGAAAAGAGCTCCTACGAGACTTCTTTTCATGGCCTTCGTATGGCTGGAGTCAGTTCCAAGCTTGCGGCCTTTTACTTTATGACGCATATCTAACTTTCTCCTGGTCTATTGCTTGAGATCCAAGCCCATTTCGATGAGCTTGTCCTTTACTTCTTCAATTGATTTTGCACCGAAGTTACGGATATTCAAAAGATCATTTTCAGAGAAGTCAACAAGTTGTCTTACTGAATGAATACCAGCACGCTTCAAGCAATTGTATGAGCGAACTGAAAGATCAAGCTCTTCAATGTGCTTGTCGAGTTCCGTATTGGTTTCGACATTTTCTGGTGCAAAAATAGATACTTCCTCGGTCTCTTCTGGAACTTCGGAAAGGGACATGAACGCATTCATATGCTGATTGATGATGTTTGATGCTTGTACAACAGCATCTACAGGATCAATTGCGCCATCAGTCTCGACCTCAAGTACCAATCTACCGTAATCGGTGCGACGACCTACACGGGTATTTTCAACAATCTTGGTGCAACGCTTAACTGGTGAGAACAGTGAATCTACGTGAATAAGACCAATTGGATCGTTATCACGCTTGTTTTGTTCAGCAGACACATAACCAATACCAGTACCAATACGCATTGACATGGTAAGGTGTGCATCCTCATTTAAGGTTGCAACAATATGATCAGGGTTTACTAAGTCAAACTCTGAAGGAACAAAGAAGTCTCCACCGGTTACGACAGCAGGGCCATCGATTGATACGGTAGTAGTAGCCTCTTCACCAAGACCATTTGACTTAAACACTAAACCTTTAACATTGAGAACGATATCAGTAACATCTTCAACTACGCCTGGGATGGTTGAGAACTCGTGCTGAACACCCTCAATATGGATAGCTTCAACAGCTGCTCCATCCAAAGAAGATAAAAGCACGCGTCTTAACGAGTTGCCCAGCGTGTCGCCATAACCACGCTCAAGAGGCTCTACAATAAAGCGAGCAAATGAGTCGTTAACATGCTCCACGCTTACCTGGGGCCTAATGAATTCTGACATGTATTACCTTCAGCCTCCCTGGACTAGTGTTATTACTTAGAGTAGAGCTCGACGATGAGTTGCTCTTGGATATCAAGGCTAATCTGATCACGAGTAGGAACTGATAAAACGGTTCCTTGAAGTTTTTCGATGTTGACCTCTAACCAAGCTGGTACTTGTTGACTTTCGCTTGAAACTAAAGCGCTCTTGATAACCAATAAATCTTTTGCCTTATCAGCAACAGCGATGACGTCGCCTTCCTTTACACGATATGAAGGAATGTCAACGCGACCACCATTAACGGTGATATGACCATGAGATACGGTTTGACGAGCTTCTTTTCTTGTCTTTGCAAAACCAAGACGATACACAACGTTGTCTAAACGAAGTTCAAGTAAGCTCATAAGGTTTTCGCCAGTTGGTCCTTGCATACGATCAGCTTTGGTATACAAGTTGTGGAACTGACGCTCGAGTACGCCATAGATAAACTTCGCACGTTGCTTTTCTCTAAGCTGTAAGCCGTACTCAGAAATACGACGACTTTGGCGAACGTTTTTTCTATTAGACGTTTTGGTATAACCCAAAACAATTGGGTCTAAATCTAAAGACCTGCAGCGTTTGAGCACAGGTGTACGGTTTATTGCCATAACTTATCTATCCTCCAACTAAACGCGACGACGCTTACGAGGACGAGCGCCGTTGTGAGGAACAGGAGTTACATCCTGAATGCTCGCAACCTCAAGTCCAGCAGCGGTCAGCGAACGAATTGCTGTTTCACGACCAGAACCTGGTCCTTTAACAAACACTGATACCTTGTGAACACCGTGCTCCATAGCAGTCTTTGCACAAGCCTCAGCTGCCATTTGAGCAGCAAAAGGTGTTGACTTTCTAGAACCCTTAAATCCAACGGTACCAGCTGATTGCCAAGCAATTACATTGCCTTGCGGATCGGTGATAGATACGATGGTGTTATTGAACGTAGACTTAATATGAGCTTGACCAACAGGAACATTCTTACGGTCAGCTCTTCTAATACGAGTCTGCTGTTGTTTCTTTTGTGCCATTTCTTACCTGCCCCCTTATTTCTTCTTTGCGCCAACTTGACGACGTGGTCCCTTGCGGGTACGTGCGTTCGTATGGGTGCGTTGGCCGCGGACAGGTAAACCTTTACGATGACGAAGACCTCTATTTGAGCCAATCTCCATCAAACGCTTTATGTTCTGTGTTGCTACACGACGTAAGTCACCTTCTACAACAAGGTTTGCATCGATGTAGTCACGAATTGCACTAATTTCATCTTCAGTAAGATCTTTTACACGAATATCTGGATTAACACCAGCTGATTCTAAAATTTTATTTGCGGTCGTACGGCCGATGCCGTAGATGTAGGTTAAGCCAATCTCAACGCGCTTTTCACGAGGGAGATCAACTCCGTTAATACGGGCCACTCAAGACTCCTTCCTGCTAGCCCTGGCGCTGCTTATGGCGAGGGTTTTCACAAATTACTAACACCTTGCCATGGCGTCGGATAATCTTGCACTTATCGCACATCTTCTTGACCGAAGGACGTACCTTCATTATTCTTCCTTTCGGTAGTGCCATGTATTTACAATCTATATAAAGTCCAGCCGCAGACATTAAAACAAAAGAGCCGCATAAATGCGTAAAAGTAAGACAAAAGAAGCCTCCTTTGCCTTACCATGGCGCAAGCTCATAGGAAAATAAGCTTGCAAGTATCTCGTTGAGTTTTACTTAAAACGATAGGTAATACGACCCTTAGTAAGGTCGTAAGGAGATAATTCTACTTTCACCTTATCGCCTGGTAAAATTCTAATGTAGTTCATGCGAATCTTTCCGGAAATGGTCGCTAAAATGGTGTGACCATTCTCGAGCTCTACCCTAAACATTGCGTTTGGTAAAGGCTCTAAGACCGTTCCTTCAAGTTCAATAGCATCTTGCTTAGACAAGTAACCCACTTTCTACGGGATTTAGCGGCAACTGAAAATACTACCTGAAATGCATCTAATTTGCAAAGGTAGCATGGAGACCTTTATATTTTCTCCACGTATATGCCTGTTTTTATGAAACTATTCTACACCATCGTCGTTCATTTTTTTTGTTTATATGCAAGCAAAAAGCTTTGGCATCCAGCTAGCTTCACGCATGAAAAAAACCTGCCAACCTTTATGAGGGCTGACAGGTTTTTCTAATCTTGTGTTTATGCTAAAACCTAAAGCTAAGTTTTAGCTACAAAGGTATAGCTCGTACTTAAAAACCTAGGAAGTTTAAAGGTACTGCTGCTTCGATAATTAAGTATCTCAAGCAGAAGGCACCGATAACTACCAAAAGCTCCATTACGATTGCTGCATACACATTGTGTACCTTACCAGTAATTTCAAGAAGTTCGAAGATCAATGGAATCGAAAGTCCTAAAAGTACTAATACAATCCAGAACAGTGGCGCTAGGCTACCGGATAGAAGCATTGCAACCGACTCGGCACCAGCTGGGTTTCCTGAGCTTACGATGATGAACATAAGCGCAAGTAAGACTAATTCAGTAGCAACTAATGAGGCGTGAATCTTGGTTAATTTCAAAATTCCGTCAACTTCACTTGGCTTTGTAACACCAGTGAAGAAGATAGCAGCAGCAATACCAGAGGAAAGAGCTGATACTAAGAAAAGTACTGGCAGAAGTGCGTTATTCCATAGTGGAACAGTCTTCACAACACCAATTAACACACCCGTATATCCTGCAGTTAGAATTGCAAAGATAAGACCAATGACACTTAACACTCCATGCGACTTTTTGAAAAAGCGCGTATAGCCATTGTCCTTTTTCCTCATGAACTCAAAGACCACAAAGAGGAATTCAACAATTCCTAAGACGAAGAGGAATACAACACCCCAGCTCATAACAGAAGAACTGAGATTTCCTAGCAGGAAGAAGAGCGACACTGGATTATGAAGCGCACCCTCCGCATCGGCAATCAGAACTACTAAACCAATCGCCAGAGCAATTAAAGCTACGATTCGAGATACGAATAAAAATCTAGTTTTTTCAGGATAAACTCTTTCTACATAGAGCGAAGCGATAAACGCACCTGCTGAAAGACCAGCAAGAAAGAGATACCACGCAATAATAGTTCCCCACATCATGGCTTATCACCTCACATAGTAGAAGTTTGACTTGGTTAAATCGCCTGCAATAGGCATAGCGCGCTTCTCAATAATTTTTTGATTGAGTTCTGAATTTGGATCATCTAAATCACCAAACACGCGAGCATTGGTAATGCAGGTTGTAACACAGGCAGGTTGCTCACCTTGTTCAACAAGGGTATGGCAGAAGATACACTTCTCGATCGTGCCTGTTTCTTCTATAACAATACGAGCGTGATAAGGGCAGGCTTCGGCGCAATATTTACAGCCGATGCACTTGCTTTCATCAACAACTACGATACCGTCTTCTCTTGTGTGAGAAGCTCCGGTAGGACAAACGCTTACGCAAGGAGCATCGGTACAGTGCTGGCACTGAACAGGAACCATTTCATGGGTTACATTTGGATACGTTCCTTCTTCATGCTCATAAAATTTGATGTATGCCTCGTTAATAGTAAGTTCGTTTTGCATCTGACATGCAACACGACAAGCATAACAACCAACGCATTTATTAGTATCTAAAAGCATTCCATAGCGCGCCATAACTATGCACCCACTTTCTTAATGGTTACGATGGCTTCTTGGCTACAAAGTGCTCCATCATGTTTTCCGACCTCAAATGGGGTGTGATCGTAAGCTGCTATACCAAGTCCAGTACCAGCTTTAAGGAATGGAGACTTTACACCGTAGTGTGTTGGATTCCAAATACATTCAGGATGCAAGCGCTCGGTTGTATGACATCTTACTTGTGTGCTTGCTAAAGGAGAGCTTATTTCGATAAGGTCTCCATCTTCAATTCCTAATTCTTGCGCTTTGCTCTTATTAACCCAAACACGTTCAAGATCGTAATCTTTAGTGATTTGAATGAGGAGCGGAACATTAGTTGTTGAAGTATGCGTATGAATAGCCTGCTTACCACCGATAAGACGGAATTCACCTTTTGCGGTATCTGGCATTACGCGTGGAGGAATCCACTCGATGTTACGTCCAAGACCGCCCTTAATCCAAACATCATCAGCGAAATGGAGTATGCCATCTTCTGTTTTGAATTTAAATTCTTCATCACTTGGGAATTTAAATTGGCCTTCCATAACTTTTGCAATTCCCTTGGTCTTAATTTCCTCGCGATTAGGGAATGGTGCGAGTTGTGCATCAATAACATCATCGACCGTGAAGTTGAAGTATTGACCGATACCGCACGCCTCTGCAAGCTCTGCATAAATCTGATCAACTGGTCGAGTATTAGGATGAATAACATCAATACCTTGGAGACGACAGTCTACAACTGGGCTCTTACCACCTACAGTAGCAGGTACTTCTTTTCTCTCAATATAGCTCGTATCAGGTAAAACGTAGTCAGCTTGAATTGCAGATTCTGACATTTGAATATCGATACTTACAAAGAGATCCAAATTCTTATATGCCTCTACCATTGCATCATGGTTACCATAAGCCATGATTGGGTTTGAGTTATAAGCAAAGACTGCCTTAATGTCACCCTTAAGAGCACCATTTGCAATGTTTGAAGCAGAACCCATGCTCTTTAGTGCAAGTGGGAACTCTTTAGAACCGTATTGCTTGAGGTTCTCATCAATTTTTGGAAGTTCTGCAAACTTTGGAGCTTCAAGAGGTCCAAGTTTTGGAGAAAGACCCCAGAACTGGCCACCCTTTTTACCGTAAGAACCTAAGAGTGCGTTGAAAAGTGCAAGTGCACGAGCGGTTTGAATGCTGTTCTCATACGCACAACCAATAGCTGCACGCCATGAAAGCTCAATTGAAGATGCAGGCGCATAGCTTGCCATAGTGCGAGCTAAGTTTTCGATACGCTCAGCTTCAATTCCCGTAATCTCGCTTGCCCATTCAGGTGTGTATTGTCTAATGGCTGCTTCATATTCTTCAAAACCATCGGTGTGGTTTGCGATGAAGTCTGCATCATAGAGGTTTTCTCTTACTAAAACGTTTGACATACCTAAAATTAAGGCAAGGTCAGTACCAGGGCGAATTGCTACCCAGTCGTCAGCCATGTGAGCCATTGCATTAAAGCGAGGATCAACGGTAATAATGTGGCAGCCTCGTTCAGCAGCTTGAGCTAAGCTATTTGCTGATGATGGTCGAACTCCATCGGCATAACTGCGTCCAATAAACATGACACAGCGTGCGTTAGCTAAGTCGATTGCAGAGTTACCACCTAATACAAGCTTATAAGCACTGTTGCAAGAGAGGTTGCACGAAGAACCATGAGTGTAATAGTTAGGTGAACCAAGTGCATTAATAAAGCGTTTGGTGTAGAACTGACCTGATGGTCTTGGGTCATTCATCGCAGCAATAGCACCAGGTCCGTGCTTTGCAAGAATTTCTTTGACCTTATCGCCAATTTCTTGATAGGCCTGTTCCCAAGAAATTGGGTCATAGCCTCCTTCTTCATTGCGCTTCAGTGGCTCGGTAATACGACCGTCGGTATAACCAATCGTTGCATAACCGTGACCACGTGCGCATAAGGTACCTTTTGAGTAAGGATGAAGCTCTTCACCCTTTACCTTCCATAACCTTCCATTTTTACTATATACGAGCATTCCGCATTTGTTAGAACAGGCATTGCACGTACTTGATGAAATTTTCACTTCTGCATCGTTAGTGTCTTCTTGAGCTTCTGCCCAATTAGAAAACGAAACCGTGCTTGTTGTAGCAGCAAGTGTAGCGGTAGCTGCTGACATTGCTAAAAAACTACGACGCGACGTTGTCAATCCAGACATCTTTCCCCCATTCTTGAAAGTTAGGGCTTCAAGCACCCTGCTCACTACCTAGCTATCTCGCTTTTATATATGTTTTGGACGATAGCTAGTAAAGCAAGGTAAAACCCGTGAGTATCTAAGTTCTCTAGTCTTTTTTGATAATCCTCCATCCAATCTAAATGATCCGTGACAAATGTTTTATACGCTTCAAAATTGCCTGCCTCTAAAAATACGCTTGCTAAACTTAAAATCACACTCAAATGGTCAGGCATTTCGATAAAATCTTCAGGCAAACTGATCTCAAGTGACTTCATAAGATCCTTCATGTGATAAGCAGGATCTCCCATCACGAAACCTTTTTGACGAGCATTTTGTAAATTACAGTTTGGGTCAATCGTCCATATCTTATAAATTGACTCAATAGGCGCTGCACTCTTTTTTGCAAAATTCATGCTAAGCACCTGCGTATTAAAGGTATAAGCCTCATCAAATGCAGGAGCAAGATCTAAAAGCTCCTGGGCATCTACGTCTATACCGAAGCCGAGCTTAAGCTGGTCAACTAATTCGTTTATGGACGCATGAGATACCAGCTCGTCCCACTCATCTTTTTGTGGTCTAAGCCACAATAAAGAGAGGTGGTTTAAGGCATTGGATTTCGCTGTGCTATTTTCAAACCCTGCCATCATAATCATGCTCCCGTTTACTCCATTAATAGTGAGTTTCATTCTCACTTATAATTCCTAATTATCATATTGTCATATTCATATAGGACAATCAAGTACATTTTGCAGAATTATCATATATTTTGATAATTCTATGGTTTAAGCGATTCTTTTATGATGTTATTAAAGCCTTCACTGAAGGCTGACGGAGCAACAATCAAACCGCCCTTCTCTTTTACGCTCTCGTAAATGAGGTTCATGGTACGAAGCTGCATGGCCTTATCGTTACTTCCATATATTTCTGCAGCTTCAACAAACATCTCTGAAATGTCTTTTTCGACCTCGGCAAGCGCAATGCGCGCTTCTCTTTCACGATCTGCCTGAGCCTTTTTCGACATTGCGTTTTGAAGGCTCGCAGGGATA
>JAUNLE010000032.1 GCA_030532415.1 Coriobacteriia bacterium
TCTCAAGCATGCATTCTCCTTATCAATGATTTAACGTACTTTCTTTTTATACCATAGCTTTGGCTATGAGCACTATCATAAATGTATAATTACTCTTCTAAGTCTTGCGTCTTGCCCCTCGTGCGAATAAATTTTATAAGAATAAGGGCAATGGCAAACATACTGATATAGCCGGTATACGGATAAATCGTTCCAATCAATACGCCATATGGTAAATTACCTGCAAAAAGACCAATGATTGAAAGCACAAGCAATGTTATTTTGTTTGCGCGAGTTCCCTGAGGAGCAATTCTTGTTGCAGCAGTCCAAAGCATGGGAGCAGCAGTAGAAAAAACTGCGCCCAAGATGCAAAGAATCAGAACAATAGACGCGGCAGGGTGAATTAGGTCACTTAAAAAGAGGTTAGGAACATCAAGTCCTGCAACATGTGGAAGGTAGGCAAGCTGTGCTACCACTAAGAGAATAACAGCCCCCATTAAGAATACGATTCCTATAACGCCGCCTAAAATTGATTCTTTTTTAGAGTCCGTAAAACGAGCTGCTTCAACGAAAAACGGAACCGTGCCTAAATAGTTGTATGTCATATAAAGAAAACCGGCGAAGAGCCACAGCGAGGTATTGTCGACTGCTCGTGGCATTTCGGCTAATATATCTTGATTTTTGCCAATTTCGCTTAAGCTTGAAGGGTTTGAGATGATTGCATACAGCGCGATGATGATTGTCATGAAGATGGCTAGGGGTCCGACCCATGAAATAAGGTCAACCAGCTTGTTTAGACCCAAAATCGCTACGATAAAGCAAAGCAAAACCATAATAGATGAACCAACCCATTGCGGGAGGGCAAAGTATTGGGCAATCGTTGCGCCTGCACCGGCAACCATCGCAATAAATACAAGGTATAAGAAAAACGGAATAAACCACTGCAGGAAGGTGCCGTAAATCTTACCTGTAAAGTAGGTGAATGCCTGTGTTTTGGCACCTTGCACTGGTGAGTGGCGATGGTCGTAGCCATAGCCAATTACGATTGCTACCATAATCGCGTAAAAAATAGCGATGAGTAATCCACTTACAATTCCCCACGGACCATAAGCCGTAAAAAACTGGGAAATTTCTTGACCTGTTGCGTAGCCTGAACCAATTAAATACGCAGTAATTGCACCTGCTAGTCGTAAAACTCTTGACCATGCAATCTTTTTTGAATCCATCAAACAACCTTCGTTTCACGCAAAACTCGTGTAAGTCATATAGCTTAGACCTGCTGTTAGTTTTAAGCCTTATGATTGGGAGTCGAAACTAAGCTTTATATCGCTGAGTTTCCAGCCAAGTCCTTCCCTGCCAAAGTCGGCCATGTAATGTACCTGGCCACCTTCAGCAAGCGTTACCTCGATACGAGCTTTTGCTTCATGTGTTGACCTATCTATGCCAACGATTTTTACGTCGTTAACATTTCTAGCAAGCTCTCTTTGTCGCAAGCTTATTAGATTAGGGTCTGTATTTTGAACGAAGTATTGACTAATGTCTTGGTCTTTTCCGTTAGCGGTAAATAATGACTCTACTGTGGTCTTAGCTGTTGAATAGCCATAGCCTTTAAAAAATGCAAAACCAAGGCCAGCTGCAATAAGAATAAGGAAGAGCAAAAATACTAAAAAGATTTTTAAGCCACGATGATTTTTTCGAGCCTCTTCTCGAGCTTGACTCTTCGAAAGTTTCACAAGATCAGATTCGGTAATATCAAAAAATCCCGACTCATCAGGAGATGGCATGATTACGCCTGATGAACCAGTAGGGTCAAGCGGATCTAAAAAACCGCTTTGCAAATAGTCGCTTGTAGCAGAAATAGATTTCGATGCCTTTTGGCGCTTTCTTCGTAAAAAGTCTTTTGCGTTTTCATAGTCTAGCTTAGATTTTGCTGAAAGTTCAAAATTTGGGCTGTCAAGCGCTTGTTCAAAGGAATTAACTGCCTCGTCATATCGCTTGGCAGAAACGTATGCTTGACCTAAATTTTCAAAAACGGTTCCACGCATGGAAGCGTCCATATTAAAGTCAAGGGTGGTTCTAAATGACTCGATTGCATCCCCTGGGCGTTTGAGATGCATAAAACAAATGCCCAAATTTAAAAGCGAGCTAGATGGATCGGGATTATGCCCATCAAGTGCTGCATTTCTATAGGCAACACCTGCTTCTTTAATGTGGTTTAATTTGAATTCTGCATCGCCCAAGCCATTAAATGCCTTATAGCGTGTTTTGTATCCGGGATCTTCAAGGGCAAGTTTGAAGGCAGCAGCCGCCTGTTCAAAGTTGTTAAGGTTCATATGAGCCTTACCTAGATTGCTTGCTACTGCCCCTCTTTTTGCATAAGAACTGTCTTCGAGTGCTTGCAGATATGCTTCAACAGCATCGTAGAAGCGACCCAATCTCATAAGGGAATTACCACGCAGATGATGAACTTCTCCAAATGGTTCTCCATCATCAACTACTTGGTGAAACAATATTGAAGCGGTGGCATAATCTTTGCCTCGGTAAGCATCCATGGCTTGTTGATACTTTAGCTCGTTCAACTCTTCGCTCTCCTTATGAAACTTATGTCGCCTCAGGCAAATACTAAAGGTGTTCGATCGTTACAGAAATTAATTCATCTCCGGCACGCAATGCGCCAATGGTGTCCATGCCCTCTAAGGTCTTACCGAATACGGTGTAACCGCTATCGAGTGCGTGCTGAGCGCCAAGACAGAAGTAAAATTGTGAACCTGCGCTATCTGGATGTTGAGAACGTGCCATAGCAAGCGCACCATCAATATGTGAATTATTAGGATTCGTGTCAAATTCAGCTTTGATAGTATAGCCAGGACCACCAGTGCCAGGTCTAGGAGCGCCAAACTTACCGCCATCTGCGACCTCTTCAGGAGTTAAATCCTTAGTATGAGGATCGCCACCTTGGATAACAAAGCCAGGTACATATCGGTGAAATTTAGTCGAATTATAAAAACCCTTCTCGGCAAGTTCAACGAAATTTGCTACATGAATGGGAGCACCTTCGCCATCAAGCTTTACCTTAATGGTACCTTTAGAAGTTTCAAGTACTGCAACTTCATCTCCAACAACCTTGTATTGAGGTGTGTACATGCTCATAGTTTATAGTCTCCTATCAATTATTTTTTTAGATATTGTAACCCAGATATTTTTTTGGGTTCCTAACTCCTCTTAAGTTCCTTAAGTCTCGTACGTATGATGGACGTTTCATCAATGTATTGATTAGTGAAGAAGATATATGACTTAGAGCCATTGCTTGCCTCGTCAACTGCATGAACTCCTCCCCCATCAAGCATCATAAGTCCATAAATACTTAGTTTTTCTCCAGGTTTTCCAGGATTGAGCAACTCTAGCTCATCTTCAGGACTAAACTTGTTTTTAAGCGTGACTAAGACCTTATAATAAGGGCCTGCACCCATGTGTGTGGCAATATCTTGATACACAAAAGGCAGTTCTTTAAAGTAATCTTTTTGAACTTGGCTCACTTCGTCAACGCGGGCAGTCCACTCAGCTTCTGCAATATAACCATTGATTTCATCTGCCTGCTTTGCATCTCCGTAATAAAAACCTTGTGAATACGGACGATGAGATACCGACAAAACTTCGGGCAGGTAAAGTGCAGGATCTGCACCGTCAAGCACCTGTCTATATGCATTGGTTATCGTGCCTACATAATAGGCGGATTTCACGCGACCTTCTATTTTAAAAGAACTCACACCTGCATCTTTAAGCTCTTCTAAATGCTCTAACATCATAAGGTCTTCTGAATTCATAATGTATGAACCACGACCGTCTTCTTCGACAGGTATATATTTACCGGGACGCTTTTCTTCAACAAGCGCATACTTCCAACGACACGGCTGAGAACAATGCCCTCGAGAAGCATCGCGACCGGTAAGTCGGCAAGAAATAATGCAGCGCCCCGAATAAGCCATACATACAGAACCGTGGACAAAGGCTTCAATCTCTAAATCCTGAGGAACTTCGCTGCGAATTTTTTTAATAGCTTCTAAGCTAAGTTCGCGAGCTAAAACTACACGGCTCGCCCCCATCTCATAATAGGTGCGCGCGGCCAAAGAATTAGTAATAGATGCCTGAGTCGATACATGAATGTCACAGTTTTTCGCGTGCTGTTTCGCAAGCATAATGGTGGCAAGATCGTTGACGATAAGCGCATCGGCTCCCATGTCATTGAGTTCCGTTAAATATTCAGGCAAACCGACAAGGTCGTCCTCATGCATAATTGCGTTTACTGTTACGTGCACCTTTGTATTATGTGCGTGCGCATAATCGATTGCTTCTTTAAGCGCCTCATCACCATGAAAATTTGTTGCCCTAACTCGAAGACCATAGCGTGAGCCTGCCATGTACACGGCATCGGCACCGTATGCAATCGCATATTTTAATTGTTCTAAACCTCCAGCTGGTGCTAGCAGTTCTATCTTGTTAGCCACTATAAAAACTCATCTCTGTTAAAGCTTGCGCAGCATGTAATGTAATATTCCACCATGAGCAATATAAAGGCCCTCGGTTGGAGTGTCCACACGCGCGCATACCTCAAAGCTTAGCTCTTCACCATTTTCACGTTTTGCACGTACTGAAACTTTTCGTGGAAAATCGCCTTGGGTGAAATCGATAGCAGGAATGCTAAAGCGTTCGCTGCCATCAAGACGAAGCTTATCTACAGTATCGCCTTCTATAAATTCAAAGGGAATGATTCCCATACCAATTAAATTCGATCGATGAATGCGCTCAAAGCTTTGGGCAAATACCGCCTTGACACCTAAGAGCATTGGACCTTTTGCCGCCCAATCTCTTGAAGAACCAGAGCCATACATTTGACCTGCTAAAACCACGCTTGGTATACCTTGTGCTTGATAGTTCAGCGCAGTCTTAAAAACGGTGCTTATCTTGCCTGTAGTAAAGTCTTTGGTGTAACCACCAATTTTTCCTTCAGCAAGTTGATTGTTCATTTTCACGTTTGAAAAGGCACCACGCATCATAACTTCATGGTTGCCACGGCGAGCTCCATAGGTATTAAAATCGAGCGGAGAGACCTCTTTACCCATAAGGTAGTGTGCTGCTTCTGAATCAAGCGCTATAGATCCGGCAGGCGAAATATGGTCGGTCGTTATAAAGTCTCCAGCTTTAATGAGGACACGGGCGTTCTCAATTGGCTGAACCTGAGGCATGTTAAGACTGAAGTCTTCAAAATAAGGAGGATTTTTAACATAGGTAGAATCCTCATTCCACTGATAGGTATCGGCTGCAACACTTGGAAGCGATTGCCATTGTTCATTTCCTGCAAACATATCATTTTGAGCACGCTGGTATATATCTTGTTTTACGAATCTTTTTTTGTAGTCTAGAAGCTCTTCTTTACTTGGCAAAAGATCGCGTAGGTATACCTGACCCTCATCACTATGCTTTAGGGCTTGATGTACGAAATCGAAATTCATCGTGCCAGCAAGTGCATATGCTAAAACTTTTGCTGGTGAAGCAAGATAATTTTGGGAAATGTCTGGCCCAATACGACCTTCAAAATTTCTGTTACCTGACAACACTGCCGCAAGCTCAATTTCTTTTCCAGCCTCTTGCATATCTTGTGCAATTGGACCTGAATTTCCAATACAGCTCATGCAACCATATCCGGCAAGGTAGAAGCCCTGTTGCTCCAAATAAGGCATGAGACCTGCATCTTCTAAGAGCAGCATGGATGCTTTTGAACCAGGTGAAAACATGCGCTTAATCCAAGGTTTTGCGTAAATTCCTGCCTCACATGCCTTCTTAGCAAGCAGTCCTAATGCTAAAAGTAAATCGGGGTTTGGCGTAGTCGTGCACGATGTAATTGCAGCAATTGCAAGCGCAGCATGATGCAGCTCATATTCCTCCCCATCCACATGAACGATTGCAGTCTTGTCCATATCCAAACCGCGGTTTGCAGCAATGGTTTTAATAGCTTCTTTTGAGTGAGCTAGCGCAATGCGCTCCTGAGGTCTTGAAGGTCCAGCAATACAAGCTTCAACTTCGCCTAAGTCAAATTCAATAACTTGATAGTAGTCTTTTTGTACGTAAGGTTTATGCCACAGACCATTCGCCTTTGCATATGCCTCTACAAGTTCTACCTGCTTTGAGCTGCGATTTGTTAGACGCATAAAGTCAAGCGTTTGATCATCTATTGGAAAAAGGCTAACCGTACAGCCATACTCTGGAGACATGTTTGAAATAGTAGCCCTATCGGTTACGCTTAATTTTTCAACACCCTCGCCATAGCATTCAACAAATTTACCAACGACACCAGCGCTTCTTAATCGCTCGGCTAAACTGAGCGAAACATCGAAGGCGCCTACATGTTCTGAAAGCTCGCCAGTCATATGGACACCAATAACCTGAGGAGTCAGAATGGATACCGGCTGACCAAGCAGGGCTGCTTCAGCCTCGATTCCTCCTACACCCCAAGCTAAAACTCCTATTCCATTAACGGTTGGAGTATGTGAATCCGCACCAATGAGCGTGTCAGGATAAGCAAGTTTATTTTGTGAGCCAAGATCCTTTGCACTTATAACTTGTGAGAGCTTCTCTAAATTAAGCTGATGACAAATTCCCGTATCGGGTGGGACAATTGAAACGTTTTCAAAGGATTTTTGGGCCCACTTCAAAAAGGAATAGCGCTCTTTATTGCGCTCGAATTCGATTTGGGCATTCTTTTCATCTGCACCCTTACAACCACTAACATCGGCAATAACACTGTGATCGATAATTAGATCTGCCTGAATAAGTGGGTTAACTTTTGAAGGGTCATGACCTAAGCTCTTCATCGCATCGCGCATGGCTGCAAAATCAATCATGCAAGGCACGCCGGTAAAGTCGGTCAGAAGAACACGGGTGGGCATGAACTCAATTTCTTGAGGGCTCTCCCCGTTAAGCGCTGCTTGCACAATTTTTTCAACCATATTTTGTGCACGCGCCTCATCTGAAACATTTCGATAGATATTTTCAATAAGAATTAAGAGTGAATAAGGAATCCGCTCATATCCATCAATGGATGTGAGGTCATAGTAGTCATACGATTCATTTGATACGTGCAGCGTCTTCAATAAATGAGAATTAAACTTTTGCATGCATTCGCTCCGATGATGTGGTGCCCCCAGTAGGAATTGAACCTACGGCCTTCCGCTCCGGAGGCGGACGCTCTATCCCCTGAGCTATGAGGGCGTATGGTTAATAGAAAAATTTTAGCACGTTAAAAGGACATTATTAAAGCTTGCGCACACCTACACGTAATATCTGACTTTGTACGGGACTTTAGCCTTAAAAAATTACATATATGTAAACAAAAGTCGAAGAAACAAAGGAGTATCGAGAGCTTGGGCTGTTAAAATAAAAGAGAATAAAGAAGCTTAAACAAGGAGACGCTTTTGAGGCACGCCATAGTAGATTTCGGATCAAATACCATTCGTTTGTGCATTTACGAGCTTGAAGATAACGCTTCTGAATTTGTGCAAATTTACAATAAGAAAAATATGGCTGGATTGATCTCTTATTTCGATAAAAATGGAAACTTAAGCAATGATGGCATAGAAAAAGCTATCGAAATTCTTTTAAGTTGTAAAAGAAAAATAAATAATTTGCAATGCGACACCTCCCATGTTTTTGCAACAGCAATCATGCGCAGGGCAAAAAATGCTGACGAGATTATAGAGCGCATTAAAGAAGAAACCGGTTTTCATATAGATGTTATTAGCGGTGAACAAGAGGCCGCCTATGGTTTTTTAGGTTCAATGAAGGCGGTTGATATTACTGAGGGTGTGCAAATTGACATTGGCGGAGCCTCGACTGAACTGGTAGTCTTTAAGGACAGAACTATAGTCTTTTCAAAATCTTTTGCTTTTGGTTCACTCTCTTTATATTTAAAGTTTGTATCAGCGCTTATGCCTACAAAAAAAGAGCTCCACAAAATACGTGACTATGTAAAAGATGAGCTGAAGGCCACACCCGAACTTGAAAATATTACAAGCAATCAAATTGTTGGTATTGGTGGTTCAATTCGTGCTGGTGGAAAGATTCGAGATGACTGGTTAAACGACAACCTAATTGTTAAACAGCCGTACTTCAGCTTAGATGAACTTGATAACATTTTGGCTTATGTTAAGGAAAATCCAAAGAAATCTGTAAAGAAAATTTTGCAGGTTGTGCCCGACCGTGTTCACACGGCGATTCCGGGTTTGGTATGCGCAAAAGCAATTGCTTCTTACTTTGGCGCAGATGCAATTATAATTTCGCGCTATGGTGTGCGCGAGGGGTATTTATTGACCAAGGCGCTTGTCGCCGATGCAAACTAGACAGGTGAGATAGAGATGCCATACGATTTTTCGTACACTCAAAACCGTGAGTTATCATGGTTACGCTTCAACGAACGCGTTTTAGAAGAATCAACCGATACCAGCGTTCCTTTATATGAGCGTCTAAAATTTGTGTCTATTTTCACCTCCAACTTGGATGAATTTTTCATGGTTCGCGTTGGCGGTCTTAATGATTTATCACTCCTTAAAACAGAGCCTGTTGATAACAAGTCAAACCAAACTCCAAGCCAACAATTGGAGTCAATCTTTGAGGCCATGCCGCGCCTCTACACCATGCGCGCCGAAAGCTTCAAAGAGCTTGAAGAAAATCTTGAGAACTATCAAATTAAGCGCTTAACGCCAGATACCTTAAGTCCTGAACAATTTAAATTTGTAAACGACTATGTTCAATCTTTTTTGTTGCCAATCTTAAATCCTCAAATCATTGAATCGCGCCACCCCTTCCCTAATCTCAAAAATCTAGGTTTGTACTGCGCATTTATACTGGATACGAAAGAAGATAAGGGTCTTTTGGGAATGATTGAGGTACCTCAAAGCGAGGCGCGTGTCATTTATTTACCAGGAGAAGATAGCGATAACCTTTCCTATATTTTAATAGAAGACGCAATTCTAGCCTGTGCTGCTCAAAGCTTTGGCGAGGTCAGCGTTGTGGGCCAAGCAGTTATCAGACTTACCCGAAACGCCGATATTGACCCTGATGAAGTTATCTTTGATGAAGACGATAACTACAGACAGCACATGAAGCGTGTCCTAAAAAAGCGTATGCGCTTGCAACCGGTTCGCCTTGAAATTCAAGGTGAGCTTGACCCTAAAATCGTCAAACAGATTCGAAAAACTCTTGATCTACAAGCTAATCAAGTTATTTATAGTTCTTGTCCAGTAGAACAATCCTATATTTGGGAAATCGAAGACCATATTCCAGGCTTTTTAACAACCGAGCTTTTGTACGAACCCTTCTCTCCCCAACCTTCCATTGAATTTGATCCTCATCGCTCGGTTACCGAACAGATTTATGCACAAGATAAACTTCTTTGGTATCCATACGAATCGATGACTCCGTTTTTAGAGCTCATCCACGAAGCGGCTTTTGATCCAGAAGTTATCTCGATTAAAATCACGCTTTACCGAATCGCTAAGAAATCTAAGTTGGCAGAATCTTTGATTGCAGCTGCTGAAAACGGTAAGGAAGTTACCGTTTTGATGGAACTTCGAGCACGTTTTGATGAAGAAAATAATATCATTTGGGCTGAACGCCTTGAAGATGCTGGCTGTACCGTAACCTATGGTCAAGAAGGCTTTAAGGTTCACTCGAAAATTTGCCAAATCACACGCAGAGTTGACGGCCATATTATTCGCTTAACACAGCTCGGAACTGGTAACTACAACGAAAAAACCGCTGGTATTTATAGCGATTTCTCCTACATGACGGCAGATGATCGCATTGGTGATGACGCAAATACCTTCTTTAGAAATATGTCGATAGGTAACCTTAATGGAACCTATAATTATCTTGGCGTTGCGCCATCTTCACTCAAGCCTCTCATTATGATGGGCATTAACAAGGAAATTTTTAAGGCTAAGGCAAATAAACCTGCTGGCCTTATCTTCAAAATGAACTCGCTAACTGACCGCGATGTGATCGACAAACTCGTTGAAGCAAGCCAGGCCGGTGTTGACGTCAAACTCATCATTCGAGGAATTTGCTGCTTACTACCAGGCATTCCAGGTAAAACCGAGCGTATCGAGGTAAGGTCAATTGCGGGACGATTCCTAGAACACGCCCGTGTGTACGCATTCGGTGTAAATGCAGACAGAATTTATCTTTCAAGCGCTGACATGATGACGAGAAACACTGAACACCGAGTTGAAATTGCCTATCCAATTCTAGATGTGCGCCTGCGTCAAATGGTTATGGACGTGCTACAGGTACAGCTCAAAGATAACGTGAAAGCAAGAATCTTAGGTGCAGATGGCATTTACAGAAAAGTAGAACGAGGACCTGAAGAGGCTGAGTTCATCTCTCAAGAGTATTTCATGGATGTGGCAAAACAAAATGCTGCCCAAAACAATTTAAGTGATGAACAGATGACACAAGCGCGCAAAAACGTTGCACGCCGCTCGATGGTCACAAGTTTAAACTTATCAGAAAACGATCTTTCGAATTTAGCTCCAAGCACGCAACAAGCTCAGACAAAAACTGCTGACGACGCAGATCTTGCAGAAGAACCTCAAAGCTTTACGGATGTTAAATATAAGAGAAGTGCAGGCGCTTCTGCCGAAGCAAGTCCTCTTTTTGAAGAGCACTTACCTGAAAGCTTTGAGGAAGAGCCAATTCTTGAACTTGAGGTTGAGGAACTGAGCGAACGTACAGCTGAGAACAAAGAGGCTTCTGACTTCGATGTTGCAGAAAACACGACCTTGGTGCGAACACATAAATCTATCCCCGAAGGACGATTTGCACGCTTTGGGAAATACCTTTCTTTAGCATTTAAAGCATTGTTTGGAAAGGATAAGTAGGGCATTTATATCGATGTTTGCCAAGGCTAAAACAGGAAGAATACATTGATTGCACGAATAGAAGGTATGGCCTATGGACCATACGGCATTGCGCATACCGACGAGGGAAAAACCCTCTTTGTAGAACAGGTGGTTCCTGGGGACTACGTAGAGCTTGAAATTTTTGAAGACAAGAAACGCTTCGCAAAAGCGCGCGTGACACAGCTACTTGAAGCCTCCCCTCAAAGGGTAGCGCTTATGTGCTCGCCTGAAGAGTATGCTTCAGTTGCACCTTGGGCGGCAATTTCCTATGAGTCGCAGTTGCGATACAAGTATGAAAACATCAAGCGCAACCTTGTTCATATGGGAAAGCTTGAGGAAAGCCGTGTTGAACAGATTCTGCAAGCACCTATCCCCTCTCCCAAGACCTGGTTTTATCGAAATAAACTTGAACTGAACAGCTCCTATACAAAAGGAGCTTTCACCCTTGGACTTCATAAACAAGAGAGCAACGAGCTTTTACCGATTGCATCAAGCAGCTTCTTGCCTAAAGAATTAAAAGGCATCGTTAAGTCGATTTCAGGCGCCCTTAAATATGCAAGTGGGTCTAATGATCTGGGTATCGAGCGCGTAGGCATTCGTTATTCAGAAAAAACTAAGGATTTAGAAGTCGCCTTGTGGACCCAAACAGGCGCATTTCCTCGAAATCATGTCGAAAAGATTTTGCGCGATGCTATAAAGGCAAAAAGTATTGTTCGCGTTATGTTGAAAGACAAGGCGAAGACCCGAAAGCTTGCAGGTGTGGAAGTTTTAGCAGGAAAAGGGCACTGGCAAGAAAAGCTGCTCGATAACATGATGGCGCTTTCTGCCCCTTCTTTTTTCCAGGTAAACACCCCGCAAGCCGAAAAGCTTATAGGCCTGGTTTTGGACTATCTTGATCCACAAGAAGACGAAACCATCTTCGACCTGTATTCAGGTGCTGGAACTTTTAGCATACCGCTTGCCAAAAAAGGCGCCGAGGTTATAAGCGTGGAGTCTTATGGTCCAGCGGTAAAAGACCTGCGCCGCAACAGCGAACTTAACCAGGTCTTTGTTGATGTTATTGGCGGCGATACCGCGCGTGAACTAGCTGGCCTAGGACGTGCAGACAAAATCGTCGTTGATCCACCTAAAAGCGGGCTTGCCAAAGAAGTTGTTGAAGAACTTTCACGAAGTCATGCTGAAAAAATTGTCTACGTAAGCTGTGACCCTGCTACCCTTTCGCGTGATATTGCGCTGTTTGAAGAGCTTGGAAGATACCAGCTAGAGATAGTGCAACCAGTAGATTTATTCCCGCAAACCTTCCATGTGGAGACGGTATCGCTCTTGACAAGAAGAGATACGCTAACTGGACAGATGGTTTAATGCTTATTGATAGTTAAATTTATGGCAGAAGATATAACCCGTTTTTTATCTTTTATTTAAGATGTTCTTCAATCCAAAGGCGCAAGGTTCTTTCATCCAGCTCTCCTGACGCCACATCCAGAATGATACTAATAAGCTCTTCATCTTCGTACAGCAACTCCACTCCATTGAGCATCAGAAGCACCAACATAGCATGCGTACCGATGCGCTTGTTCCCATCGATGAACGGATGATTTCGAATGAGTCCAAAAGCCAGTCGACTTGCTTTATCAATCAAAGTTGGATAGAGGTCCTCACCATCAAAACTCTGCAGAGGCATGGCAAGTGCCGAGTCAAGCAGTCCTTCATCTCGGATACCAGGCGAACCACCACTGGAATCAATCAACGCCCGATGCAGCCGAAGAATCTGCCACTTGCTTGGATATTTCATTTCGCCAATTCCTCATAAACCTTAGCATTACGCCGAATCAGCTGTGCCGAGATTTCAGCAATTTCTACATCATCAGGTTCAGTCATTTTTTCAACCTGAGAAAACTCGGTGATGATATAGCGCGGCACGTTGTTTTTCATGATGACAGCAGAACCGTACTGATCAACAAGACGTGCGACTTTGGAAAAATTCTGATTTGCCTCCGAAATGGAAACCAGCGTATTTGTATTAACGTTCATAGTACCCTTCCTTATGTTTTGATAGAGTATAGCATGTTCTATAGGATAATTATATCCTAAGTTACAAGGATGTAGCATCGTGGCCGACAGAGAGTGAATTGGATTAATCTTCAAGTTGTCGGAATTTCCGATAGGTTGAAATCGAGGGCGTAAGAATGGTCACAAAGGCAATTACATCTTAAAACTTAATTTTACTCTTCAGGCTTTCTGAACCTGTCATAATAAAATCTCCGTGTATTTTCTTATTTCATCTTCAGTGCCTAAGATTCTGCTGTACTTAATAAGAGTTCTGATATCTTTTTCTTTACTGTTAAAATAGCCTGTAATTGCATCTCTGAATATCTGTTTATCAACTTGCTTTCGTTCCACTATCAAATCAGATATGCATCTTTCAATGCTATAGCATTTTACATAATTACCGAAAGGCGTCTTTGTTTGGATGATTCCTACATCAAAAAGTTCTCTTTTCACGTAATGAATCTTGAGCTTTGAAAACTTCTGTTTAATGTGCCCAGCATTGTATCCTTGAGGAACGCTGATGTGATAAACATTCGGGATTCTATCACTAAAGCCTAAAAGATACAAAGCTGTATGATACGAAAAAACTACTAAGTCATTATTCAAAGAAATAGCAGCAAAATCGTCATCTAGGGCACCCTTTTTCTTATAGACGCCACTTTTAACTCTTTCCAGTTCACCATTTTTGACAAGCGTCGCCAATACATGCCTTTTAATGCCCATCTCTTCTGCCTGTTTATTTGTAATTATGTTATTCTCTAAAAAATAAGATTCTAAAATATTCACTCTATCACCTATTTACAATTACTCTTTTATTATCGATATTTAAAGAGGATTTGTAAAGATTGTCTCTTTATAAAGGAACTATTAGAGAAAGAAATCCTCTGAAAGCTTCTACACTAACAGGAGATGCGGAGAATTCGTTAGATACTTTATGCTTGTGCAAAATAAAGCATTCGATATTCGGCAATGCTCATCCCTTAAGACTAAACCTCCAAGTGGGAACAATCGTCTTAATGGCTTAAAATAGGATAGAAAGTTTTGTATTATTAGTTCACTTCGGTAAGTTCTAATTGAACAGGTGTAATTTGTGAGAACCTTTATAAAGTTTGCTTCTTATCTCAAATGGATAGGCATATTAGGCTTACCTATATTTATATCAGACCTACAAATATGGAAAATCTTCTGGTTATTTTGCTTATTCGGCATCGTAGAAATAATATTTTCTTTTCCTATAATTATTCAATCATTAGGACAACTTATTTCTATGGTCACTATCTCTGACGAAACGCCCTGTACCTGATGTATATCATTATAAAAATGAAATAGAATACTCCTTATTTAGAAGATTACTACTGTTATGGCAGCGATATTATAGCCCCAGCAGATTTAATCAAAACTGGCGATAGTGTAAAGAGATATCAAAAACTAGCTGAATGTGGAAATTCAGGTAATACAACAGAGCCTCATATACATTTTCATGTACAAGACGAAAAAGGCTTTGTATTTTCAGCAGGGCTTCCTATTGAATTTAAAGATATAGAAGTTGAAGCATTAAAAGACTATCACAAGTATGACCCAAGACCGATTAAGTCTGATTTTGATTATGCTTCGTATAAAAATAAATATATTCGACGTGGGCAAATTGTATGCAACAAAGCTGAATAAATTTGTCTAACATAAGTACTCATATGCATAGTGTAATTTCGTAATTATAGGCTTGGTAATACAAACATATCTGCTTTAGATTGTGCTAGAAATTTAATCAGATATAGCACAAATGAAAGTAGATTATTCTGAAAAAGGATACGTACCAAAAAGTTCGAGAACTGATTGCACAAAACAACGGCATACTGAGCACTAAACAAGCGAGAGAAAAAGGTATTCAATCTTGGTATTTGACTAAAATGATTCGCACAGATGAACTGGAACGAGTGAGCACAGGTATTTATTATGATTCCTCATTTGAAAGTTATGATGAACAGTATATCTTTCAGCTTGCGAATCAAAGACCAGGTGTCAGTCCATTGGGTTAGCAAACAACACTATCCTATTGGAGTTACGGAAGTAAAAACTTCAATGGGCAATCTTGTCCGTGTATACAACAAAGAGCGAACTCTATGTGATCTGCTCCGGCACCGAAAAAACAGGATTCGGAAATTTTTTCCAAAGCATTCCATCTCTATCTTAAGCAAGAATACTAAGATATATGGAAGCTACGGGATTTTGCCAAGATCTTCGGTGTCAAAGAGACATTAGAAGAAATTTTGGAGATTATCACATATGAATAAAGACAGTATTACTCAGGGTCTGAGAAATCGCGCAAAAGAACGAACAATTTCATCCTGTCATTTTCATTAAAAATTATCTATTTCACCTGGTAAACATAGGTATTTAGCTCTCTAAAAATTTGTAAAATAGCTGCAAATAAAGTAAAATAGTAGAAAGAAATTCCGTTAGAAACACGCCTCTTAACAATGCGTACCACGTCGAATCTTTTCATAAAAAAGAAGAATAACTCAAACATATAAGTATCTAAAAAGAATACCGTATCCCCAAAAATAGATGAGAAAGGGCTAGCACTGTGGCTAAAAGAAAACAAGTTAACAAATTCGCGGAGAAATGGCTCGATAAATTCACCGAAAGATACATTGACAATAAAGAGCTTACCAATCACGTTATGGGTGATGATTGTGAGGCTCTTGGTTTTAAGATGGACGGCGGTCATGCGTTCTCAGAGAAATACGGTGAAGCTGCATTCGATTATGAAGCTCTGAAAAAGATTATCAACGATGTTACCGACATTTCTCTACTTGGTTCTGCAATCCATTCTCGATGGTATTATTTTAGTCATGAGATAGATGTAAGCGCAAAAATCCTACGTCCTGAAAATCGTTGGTGGTTTATCGAAGCCCTAGATAGACTTGAATTTCTGACTAGAGAAATCCCTAGTATATACAAACACAAACTGAAGAAAATGCGTATCGATTCACGTAATGTCACCTATGGTTATGCACCGGATCCAGATGAAGAAGTGGAACAGCGCTTAATCATCAATAACAAAGGTCGCGTCAAACTTACAAGATACAATTACGTAATACGTGGCAAAAGTAATAAAGGCATTAAAACTATCGAGTTCAAAATCGATGAAGATGCAGCCAACAAAATTCTCGACACGATTCAGGCTTACTTTAGAAATCTTAGGAGAAGTGAATTCCATACATGTAGTGGTACATGGCATATGAAGCTAACTAATATCAAGGGAGTTACGAGCAAGCATAATGGCTCATTGCATGCCGACTTAGAGTATAAAGGTATAGGATTGTCAGACCTTATTCGCGAAACCCTTGGCTTGGATGATTTATTTGTCTTTGATGGAAATCGCAAACCAAGACAGGAAGCGTAATCCGAGATGTAGAAAAGTGCTCAAGGGATGCCAAATACTGGA
>JAUNLE010000033.1 GCA_030532415.1 Coriobacteriia bacterium
AAGTAATGCCATTTATTACAAGCTCATAACCTGGGAAGTTAAAGGTAAGGATGTGAATGTCACTAGGACTGTTTTGATTTGGATTAGGGTTAGGTTTTGGTGTTTCTTTATCTACGAAAGTTGCATTCAGTCTTACACTAAAATCGAAGGATTCTCTATCTTTATCAGCTTTGTATGTGTATGTCACAGTAGTAGGCGTAGCTGCATCAAAAGTTAAGGTGTTATCGGACGCAGATACATTATCCGTACTCCAGTCAACTGCATTAGAAAAATTAAAATTGCCAGGTAAAGAAGAGAGGTCGAATTTAAGAGTATTCTCATCAACTTCGATATCATACTCTTGATCAGATGCGTCGAAAAATTCAGGTTCAAGACTTTGATTTTGACTTACATCCAAGCTGGTCAACTGATTAATAGCGAACTTCAATATTTCCAATGCAGTATTTTCGCTAACATTTAATTCAGTCAACTGATTACGATCGCAAGACAAAAACTTCAAGCTCTTGTTATTGCTGACATCTAACTCTCCTAACTGATTGCCAGAACAAGAGAGCTGTCTCAACTTTGTGTTAGATTTGACATCCAACTTAGCCAAGCCGTTGTCCATGCAAGTCAAATTCTGTAATTCCGTGTTTTGACTGACGTCTAATCCAGACAACGTATTAGAAAAGCAAGCCAAATGGCTCAAGGCAGTATTTTTCGTGACGTCTAGCTCTTCTAACTTATTTTCAAAGCAACTCAATGTCTGCAATGCTGTATTTTTACTGACGTCTAAACTGGTAAGTGAGTTTTTACCACAATAAAGATCCTTAAGATTAGTAAAATGCTCCACTCCCTTGAGATTAGCAATACCTTTTTCTTGAACGTTAATCTCTGTTACTGCATCTCTTTCAGCTTGAGAAAGAATACCATCTCCATCGTCAAATTTCTCTTTTACATAATCTCTGAAATTTGCATCTGGAAACGCGTCTTCAATCTCAACGCCCCCCCATTTTCAGAAGCGAGGGCTGTCTGTGCCATCATAGGTAGCACGCCAAATACCAGTGCAAGAACCATTGCCAAAATCGGCATTACCGCACTGAATGTCTTTCTACACTCCATTACAACTTACCCCTTTCAATTCAGCTCGTTTTATTCTACTCCATTTTATATAAATATTCATTAATAATAGCCAAAGGTCATGATTAAAGGCCTAAAGGTTTTTGAGTCTTTAGCATTCCGCTCATGCGAGTAAGTTTTACATACGAAAAGGGTGCTGACCTAAGCCAACACCCCTCTTTGGAATACGCTTTTTTTCGAGCGACTATCGAGCTTTATTCGCCAAGTGCTCTTCTAAGTGCTCTTCTGCGTGCTCGTTCATCACAAACTTTTTAGGCAGCTGGAAGTACCGAACCCGAGTAACTTGAGTTGATAAATTCTACAACTGCATCAGACTTAAGTGCCTTCACAAGTGCCTGAATTTTCTCTGAATCTTTATTGTCAGGTCGAGCCACAAGGTAGTTTGCATAGGTTTGACCAGCAAGCGACTCAACCGACTCGTTTGCAAGTGCCTCTTGTGGATTTAAGCCTGCGCCAAGTGCAAAGTTACCATTGATAACTGCAAAGTCACTTGAAGAAAGTGATGCAGGAACCGCAGCTGCCTCAACTTCTAGTAATTTAATATTTTTAGGATTGTTTACAATATCGTTTGGAGTTGCCTCAAGACCAACATTCTCTTTCAGTTCAATAATATTTTCACTTTGAAGTAGTAAGAGAGCTCTTGCTTCGTTGGTCGTATCATTTGGAACCACAATCGTGGCTCCCTCTTCAATCTTGCCTAAGTCCGATGACTTACCACCATAAATAGCCATAGTTTCAAAGTGAACTGGTAGTACTACTTCTAAATCCGTCTTGTTTTCAGCATTATAGTTATCAAGATAAGGCTTATGTTGAAAATAGTTGGCGTCCAGTTCCTTATTTGAAAGCGCAACGTTTGGTTGGATGTAGTCGGTAAATTCAACAATATCTAAGGTATAGCCCTCTTTTTCAAGTTCAGCTTTTACTGCATTTAAAATCTCGGCGTGAGGGGTTGGAGATGCACCAACTTTAATGGTTTTATCAGCATCATTTACTGCAGCCGAATCAGAAGAACCAGCCGAATTAGAACCACAGGCTGCTAGCGCTAAAACTAATAATGAACTAAACAATATCGATACGAACACTAACTTAGCTTTTGAAAATTTCATCTTGTATCTCTCCCAAAAAAATCTCTAAGCACACACTTACTGGTTTCGTTTATCAATCTTTACGACAAGAAAGTCGCAAAACATCTGAATTGCTTGGATAAGAATAATCGACAGTATAATTGCCGCAGCCATCACAAGACCTTGGTAACGATAGTAACCATAGCGAATTGCAATATCTCCAAGACCCCCAGCTCCAATTGCTCCGGCGATTGCCGAATAACCGAATATGGTGATCATCGTGATCGACAAACCTCTAATAATAGAAGGTAAGCTTTCAGGAATGATTACTTTCATAATCGTCTGAGAAATTGAAGCTCCAAATGCCTGAGCTGCTTCTATCATTCCGCCGTCAACTTCTTCAATCGACTGTTCTACCATGCGAGCAACAAAGGGGGCTGAACCAACAAAGAGCGGAAAAATGGCTCCACGCGTTCCAATTCCAGACCCCATAATCTTCAGCGTAAGTGGCATGAGCGCAACCATTAAAATAATGAATGGAATTGATCTACCAATATTTACGAGCCAGCCAACAATTGCATCGAGCTTTGGTGCTGGCATGAGTCCGTTTTTCTTCGTAATAGAAAGCAAGACACCTAAGGGCAGACCAACAAGATACGCCAAAATTGTTGGAACTAAAATCATTATGAGGGTCTGAATCGTACCCTCAAACAGCAAGGCTCCATACTGGTTGAAAAACTCTTGCAAGCTTTGCATTAAGCATCCCACCTAATCTTGCCTAAAAGCTGCTTGGTGATGTCGCTTTGCGGTTGCTCAAACACTTCTTTAACGAGACCTTGCTCAATAACACGCCCCTGATCAAGCACAGCAACCTTATTGCAAATTTTTTCAACCACATCTATAGAATGCGTAATAACGACAAGCGTTACACCCATCGTATGGACTATATCCCTTAGTAATTTGAGGATAGAATTCGTCGACAGCGTATCAAGCGCACTGGTAGCCTCATCACAAAGAATGTAATTTGGATGATTAGCAAGTGCTCTTGCGATTGCTACCCGTTGCTTTTGCCCACCCGAAAGTTGAGATGGATACGAAGAAGCCTTATCTTCAAGCCCCACTTGAGCCAAGAGCTCAAGAGCTCTTTTACGAGCGTCTTCTTTATTTCCAGAAATCTCGAGCGGGAAGGCAACGTTTTGCAAAGCAGTCTTTTGAGAAAAGAGATTAAAGTTTTGGAAAACCATAGAGATTTTCTTGCGGTATTCTAAAAGTTCTTGGTCATTTAAGCCCGTAACATCAAGCCCATCCACGATTATTTTTCCAGAGCTTGGTTTTTCGAGCAAATTTAAACAACGAACGAGCGTAGATTTACCTGCTCCAGACATACCTATGATTCCATAGATATCGCCATTTTCGATAGTAAGATTCACATTTTGCAAAGCTTCATGCTGTGAATGCTTTAAATCGAAAGTTTTTGACAAATCTTTAACTTCAATCAATTTTCTTCTGTCCTCTAATTTCCTTGCATTCAAAATGCTTTTTTGAACACATTGAAAGCATTATCTGCGCGCGTAAGGTAGATTACCTGTTATAAGCTTGGAGAACAAGCAAAGAGCATTTGAGAATCTTAAGAACTTTTATTTGTAGTTTTTGAAATGGTAGCTTTGAACTGTAGCTTTTATTCGGCTATCGATTTTATAGATATCCAATAATCAGTATAAGCTAGCAATTTTTGGAATAATTGTGGAGAAGCATAAAAAAGAGGAGGACCGCAATCCCCCTCTTATCGAATTTTTTGATAGAAATGTTCGCGTTAAGAATAATTTTAGTAGCCGCGTTCTACCTGATCATTTTCTTCAAGGTAGCTTTGACGTTTTGCAATCTCTTCACGAGTCAGCACGTCTACCACACGAACGTTAAGCGCACGTAAATCAAGACCTGTCATTTCTTTTAAGTTCTGCGAAATAACTTTCTTGAGCTCTGCAAAAATCTTTGGAACTTGCTTTCCGTACTCAATAATAACCGAGAGGTTAATTTCTGCCTTATTATCAATGAGCTCTACGTCGACGCCCTTAGTTAAATCGATACCGCCCAGACCTTCTTGAATGGCCGATAAGATGCCACCCTTCATTTCTATAATGCCGTCAACCTCTTGTACGGTAATGGCTACGATTTTTTCCAGAACGCTATCATCAAATTCTAAGGATTCGTTAGTTTGATCTTCTACAGGATTTTGTTTGCTGAGTGATTCATCTTTAGTAACAGAAATGCTGAGCTTGTCGTCTGCCATAAGGCTCCCCTTTCGAGAATTTCGTTTCGCTATTAGTTCATGTACTTATGATGCACTTAATTATCGTCTTTTAATCAAACGATGAAAAAAAGCAATAATTCTTGGTTTTCCATCTAGATATTGGCCAAAGACGACTCCCAAAAAGATGAAGATGATGAAAACGAGGGTACGGCCAACGCCAATCGTTAAAAATGAAAGCGCTATAAGGAAGCCTAAGAGCGAAAACCAAAAGGCGTTCGTGTTGCGATGGTAAAAAACGCCGAATTCCTGCATGCGGCGCGTCCACCACCGTACAAAGGCATTGCTTTGCTTCTTTTCTTGTAACTCGATTTTGTTGTCTTGTTCAGGAGCCTTCTTATCCATGTACTACACCTGAGCCCCTTCTTACTTATTGTCTTCTAAGCCGTCAGAGACTAATTGCACATCAACCGCTTCTACCTCTACACCGCTGAGGTTTTCCAGCGCTTCTTTAACTGAAGCTTGAAGTCTCTTAACGGTTTCTTGCCCAGGATACTCGGGAAGAATTTTAACGTGCGTATACACAGAGAGCTTGGGGTCTGGACCCTTGCTTACCAAGACATCAACCAGTTCAGCTTCTACACCAGGCTCTACGAGAATTGCCTTGTACACAGTACTTTCAAGAGCTGAGCGAGAAATCTCAACTTCGCCTAAATCTTTTTGAGTTACGAGATGCTTGCGACTTCCTGATGCAAAAATTCCACGAAGCAAAAACACTAAACCGCTAAAGGCTGCAAGACCAATTGTTGTCCATAGAACAATATTGCCAGCTTCACTCCTAAAAAAGCGAGCCAAGAGCAGGCCCCATCCATTGAAATTGGTGAGTAAGATAGCAAAAAAAGCCAGAGACACTAAGATACAAAGACCCGAGATAATAAAACCTAATCGTTTAAACATCCCCATGGAACACTACCTTCCCTACCATCTTCTTAATCGTTAATCTCTGGCTGGTGTACTATTTGCTATTCATCAAGGGCGGCAAGAACCTCGTCGCTTAACTCCATTGTATGGTAAACATTTTGGACATCATCTAAGTCCTCAAGTTTGTCAACGAGACGTAATACTTTCTTAGCATCTGCTACATCAACGCTTACCGGCGTATTAGGAATCATAGTAAGCTCGGCACCCTTTACCTTTACACCCTGTGCCTCAAGAGCTTTTGATACAGCCATGAGCTCGGTTGGATCGGTCCAAACTGCCCAGGTTTCTTCGTTATCCTCATAGTCTTCTCCGCCAGCTTCTGCAACTGCCATCATCAGACTATCTTCATCTAAGTCATCAGACTTCTCTACGGTAATTTCGCCTTTTTTGTCGAACTGGAAGGCAACTGAACCAGAGGTACCAAGGTTTCCGCCAGAATGTGTAAAAGCCGAGCGTACATCGGCTGCAGTACGATTGCGGTTATCGGTAAGACATTCAACATAAACTGCAATTCCAGCAGGACCATAACCCTCATACGCTATGCTTTCGAAATTTGCAGCATTTTCATCGCGACCGAAGGCATTTTTAATAGCACTCTCGATGTTTGAGTTTGGTAGTGAGTATGATTTTGCCTTAGCTATAGCCGCAGCTAATGCAGCATTGTTGTCAGGATTTGGATCTCCACCCTCTTTGGCTGCTACCGTGATTTGACGTGAAAGCTTACCAAACAAGGCTGAACGCTTTGCGTCTTGAGCGCCCTTACGATGTTTGGTTGTAGCCCATTTTGAGTGTCCGGACATACAAACTCCTATCTAAAAATTTCCTTGTAACTAATTAACTTTACTATACTTTGCACCTGTATGGAAAGATTGAGCACCTAAAAAGCTCTTTTTATTATGAGGCAGCAAGTCTTGTACGCTGAGGGCGCTTCGCACTGTACGCTTTTCGTAATATTAGTGCACCAATAATCACGAGCGGTAAAGACAGCAGCTGGCCCATCGTAATGAAGCCAAATAAGTAGCCAAGCTGCGCGTCGGGAATGCGCACAAACTCAACAATGATTCGAAATATGCCATAAAGCATAATAAAGCTGCCGATAAACGTTCCCTGATACCTAGGTGGGACTTTGCGAGAAAGCGTAAAAAGGATAAGAAACATCACCAGTCCCTCGAGTCCTGCTTCATACAGCTGAGAAGGATGTCTTGCTACGTTTCCTCCTGTTTCAAAGACCACACCCCAAGGAAGGTCGGTTGCCTTTCCCCAAAGCTCGCCATTAATAAAGTTTGCAATTCGGCCAAAAAAGATTCCAAGCGGAGCTCCAATGGCCGCTAAATCGCTCATGGTGAAAAAATCTAGCTGCAAGGATCGACACGCGAGATAACCACCTATAAGAGCGCCGATTAAACCACCATGAAAAGACATGCCTCCTTGGTGAAGCATGAATATTTCAAGCGGGTTAGCAAGATAGTGCCCTGCACCATAAAAAATGACGTAAAACAGGCGCCCGCCAAGGATTACACCAAAGGCAATACCAAGGATCAGCGACAATACATCGTCAAGGGTCAAGGGTAGTTTCCAATGACGCGCAACACGATAGATGGCAACACCAGCACATATAAAACCAAGCAAATAAGCTATTCCATACCAGCGCACACTCAGCGGGCCAAGGCTAAATGCAACTGGATCTAAAGCCTGATAGATTGAATTGAGCACGAAAAGCCTTTCTAAGACATGCTTTAATTGAAGAAGTTTCTATACTTGTCTGACTGATGAATCTTGGTGATAAGATCGTCAACACCAAAGACCTTATCAAGTTGGTCAGAAAATCTTTTAATGCGCTCATCTTCATTACGTAAATCTTTATCAGATGAAAAACGTTCTAAATTAGAGCCGGGGTATACCTTGGCAAGCACGCTAAGCTCGTCATTTATGTAAGCTTGCGCCTCACCGGATAATTTAGTAAACGAGGTAAGCGTTCCTGAACAACTTGGACAGGTAAAGCTTAAAATGCTGAAATCTCGGCTCACAACGATTGCATGGTCAAAATCTTGCATATCAAAGTGCTTCATTCCGCACGTGGGACAAAAGATCTCTAAATCCGATTCGTTCATGTTCTTACACCTCACTTTGCATACCACAATGTGTCTTTACACGATGTAATAGTTAATTGTACAAAAAAATTATGGAGGGCTTCTTTATAAGCCAATAAAAAAGAGCTGGCCGAAACCAGCTCTACATTTACCCTGTATAGAAGTATCTATACCCCTACTTAATAGGACGAGAAGGAGTCGCTCCTACCTGACCTTGATAGTGCGAGTTAATTCTTTCATCTCCATAAGGGATGTCTACTTCTGTAGTCATTTGGTCGAAGGTAATTTGACCAATCAACATACCAGGCTTGAGTAAAATAGGAAGGTTAGAAACATTAGAAAGCTCTAAGGTTAAATAGCCATCCCAACCTGGATCTACATAACCAGCGGTAGAGTGAATCATAAGACCTAAGCGGCCTAAAGAAGATTTACCTTCAAGACGACCAACAATATTATGAGGAAGCTTAATGCGCTCGAAGACAGTTCCAAGCGCAAACTCTCCAGGATGCAAGATAAAAGGTTCTTGCTCGCTTGCAACGATATGTTCGGTCAAACCCTCTTGTGTTTGGGTTGGATCGATGTAGGCATACTTTGTATTTCTAAAAATTCTAAAATCATCGCCAAGACGAACGTCAACCGATGATGGTTGAATATTAGACGTGTCAAGAGGCTCTATTACGATGCGCCCGCATGCAAGCTCTTCTTTAATCGTCCTATCAGATAAAATCATATGATTCCTAAAGCTAAAACGTCCGCTATTACATAGATGGACGTACGCCAGTTACGCCTGGTACACGCTCCATAAGTACGCGCTCAACACCATGAGCTAAGGTCATTTGGCTCATAGGGCAACCAGCACAAGCGCCTTGTAGTTCAACGGTTACCATTCCATCTTCATCAACATCTACAAATGCGACGTCGCCGCCATCAGCCTGAAGTGCTGGTCTGATAAGCTCAAGAGTTTGCTTAACAAGTTCTTTGTCTACCATAAAACGCTCCTGTCAGCTCAAAATTTAATACACCATAGTATATATGATTATATTCTCATATCCACATTATTCATTTTTATTCTGTAACATCTCATTGAGTGTGTGCCAAGCTAAAACTGCACACTTCACTCGCTGAGGCATGAAGGCAATGTTTTGAAGCGCTGTTGCATCGCCTAACATATCCTCAAGCTCGTCATCTACCTCACGAGCATCCTTAATCATCGAAATAAAGGCCTCGCTCGTTTTAAGCGCTTCTTCAATCGTTTTACCTTGTAGTTGCTCACACATAAGCGAGGTAGAGGCCTGTGAAATAGCACAGCCCGTACCAGTAAACGCAATATCTTCAATAATATCGCCATCGAGCTTGACGCTTACGACAATATCGTCACCACAACTTGGATTATGGCCATGCTCGCTTAAGCTTGGAGCTTCCATTTCATATTTATGATCACTGGAGTTTGCGTGCTCCATGATAATTTGAGTATAAATTTGTTTTAAATCCACGCTTCATCAGACTTTCTTGCTTTAACTTAAATAACCCATGGTTTTTAAGACATTCTCTAAACTCACCATAAGTTTGTCAATTTCTTCTTTGGTGTTGTAGAAGGCAAAGGAGGCGCGACATGATGACTGAACACCTAAACCTCGATGAAGCTGCTGTGCACAGTGGTGACCTGCACGAACCGCAATGCCCTCATTGTCCAAAATAGATGAGGTGTCGTGAGGATGTACTCCGCATACGTTAAATGCAACTGCAGCTCCACGATTACCTGTTTTTGGATGATAAACCTTTACGATGTCTGAATCAAACATACGTTTTGCACAATATTCTGCAAGAGCTTTTTCATACTCCGAAATATGCTCCATGCCAATTTCGTTAATGTAGTCAATTGCTGCGGCAAGACCTACTGCCCCACCTACATTTTGAGTTCCAGCTTCGAACTTATAAGGAAGCTCGGCAAAAGTTGAACTGTCATCGTAGACGTATTCAATCATTTCGCCACCAAATAAAAATGGCCTCATTTCCTCAAGCAGCTCGCTTTTGCCCCACAACACGCCAATGCCGAACGGCGCAAGCATTTTATGACCAGAAAATACGAGGAAGTCGACACCTAAATCTTGAACATCCACGACGTGATGCGGAACCAGTTGAGCAGCATCGCAAATAACGATTGCACCAACTTCATGAGAGAGGCGTGCAATTTCCTTTACATCAGGCTCGCTTGATAAGACATTTGAAGCGCCGGTAATTGAAACGATCTTCGTCTTGTCATTTAACTTCGATGTAAAATCTTCCATATCAAGCTGGTAGTCTTCGTCGATTTCAGCATAGACAAGCTTGGCACCCGTTCGTTTTGCAACAAACTGCCAAGGTACACTATTCGAATGGTGCTCCATTCTACTTATGAGTATCTCGTCGCCCTCTTTAAGCACGTCCATACCATATGAATATGCTAAGAGGTTAAGCGATTCAGTCGTATTGCGCGTAAATATGATTTCACGGGGAAGAGGTGCATTGATAAATTTAGCAACTTTTGCACGCGCCTTCTCATATGCCAAGGTAGAAGCAAGTGCAAGACGGTGAGTACCACGAAGTGGGTTTGCATTTTCCTCACGATAAAAGGCATCTACACGTTCTATTACTTGTCGAGGTCTTTGAGTCGTTGCGCCGTTGTCGAGGTAGATTATTGGATCGCCCTCAAGTTTTAAATAATCAAAATCTCCTCTAACTTTTTCTAAGTCAAACCCTGGGTTTGCTAAGATCTCTTCAACGCTTCTCATTTATAGAACAATCCTCTCCTCAAGTTCTTTCATTATTATTTCGCGAAGCTCATCATCAAAAATCTTGTCAAGAGTAGGAGTAATGCGAGCTGCAACGATTAAGCCTTCTGCCTGCTTACGGTTAATACCGCGAGAGGTTAGATAAAAGAGCATCTCCTCATCAATTCTGCCGGCGCTTGCCGCATGATTTCCTTCTACCTCTTCTTCATGTGAAAGCAAGAGTGGAACGGCAATTGACTTTGCATCAGGCGAAAGTAAAATTGCATACTCTTCCTCGTTACCCTTTGCTCCCTCGGAGCCCTCCTTAAAATCAAGCGTTCCGCGAAAAGCCTTGTGCGCCTTATCTAGCAGCGCTCCGTTGGCTTGAATGTCAGAGAGCGTTTCAGCTCCCTTATGCAAGATGTTGTAGTACAAATCGAGAGAAGCTTCTTCAGATGCTATATAGGCAGTCGATACGTTAGTTTGAGCATCGATACCAACTAGATCGGCAGCATAATTAAATAAGACGCGCCCTGCACTGACTTCTGCATTCACAATATTTACTTCGGCTCCGTCTGAAACCTTTGAAACTATTGAAATATTGCTTGTCGCGTCCTTTCCAAAACGACTTACCAAGACCAGATCTAAAACAGAATCTTCCTTAGCATCTATATATATGGTGCCGTTTCGCAAGACCTTAACGTCATCTTCACTTGAAATATCTACGAGCACGCGTGCGTGCTGTCCCTCTTTGAGTACAATTTGCTGACGATCAACTAAGACAGGATTTTCCTTATTGAGCACGAGGCTCATCTTAACTTCGTCGCCCTCGCCAAGCTCAAGGTAATTCGTGAAGTTTGCGAGATCCTTGTTAGCTTGTAGAGCCTCTTTGGATATGCCAAGACCACTGTTCTCAAGAGCATCTTCGAGCTTAGGGTCAAGCTCTCCTTCTCCCGTTTCAAAGCTGTAGTTTTGATACGCTAAATCTTCAAGACCAGTGTATGCATAATTAACACCCGTCCATCTGAAGGTAATATTTGGTAACACTGAGCCTTTTAAACTTAGGCCTTCAGGTGCTTTAGGATCCATTAACCGATCGCTCCTTTCAGCTCAAGCGAGATTAAGTTGTTCATCTCTACGGCATATTCCATTGGCAATTCCTTAGCAATTGGCTCGGCAAAACCGCGAACGATCATTGCTTTTGCTTCATCTTCAGGAATTCCACGTGACATGAGATAAAAAATTGCAGTCTCATCAATTCGACCAATTTTAGCTTCGTGACCTAAATCAACATCGTCTGTCGAAATGCGTATCGTAGGAATGGTGTCAGAGCGAGATTCAGAGTCCAACATGAGCGACTCGCATGAAACGGTTGACTTTGAGCCGTGAGCATTCGGGCCAATTTCAACGAGACCTCGATAAATTGCAATACCGTTGGACTTTGAAATCGATTTCGAATTGATTGACGAACTCGTGTTTGGAGCTAAGTGCATGCTTTGAGCTCCGGTATCAAGATACTGGTCTTTTCCTGCGAAGGTTATACCAGTAAATTCTGACTGAGCACCTTCACCGCGCAAAATTGATGCAGGATAGAGCATGGATACGGCAGAACCAAAAGATCCTGAAACCCATTCAATCTTTCCGCCCTTGTCGACTATTGCGCGCTTGGTGTTAAGGTTATACATATTGCGCGACCAGTTTTCGATGGTTGAATAGCGCAGATGAGCATCGTCTTTAATGAAGAGCTCGACGGCTCCGGCGTGCAAGTTTAAGGTGTTATATTTAGGTGCCGAACAACCTTCAATAAAGTGAGCTGAAGAGCCCTCTTCGATAATAATGAGCGTGTGTTCAAACTGACCTGCACCAGGAGCGTTAAGTCTAAAGTAGGACTGAAGCGGAAAGTCGACTTCAATACCCTGTGGAACGGACACAAACGAACCGCCTGACCAAACCGCATAATGCAGTGCTGCATAGCGGTGCAAGCGTGGATTTACACACTTGCCATAGTATTCCTGGACAATATCGGGATATTCGCGAACTGCCGTGTCAAAGTCGGTATAAACTACGCCCATATCCTTGAAGCGTTGTTTAAGATTATGGTAAACAACCTCTGAATCGTATTGTGCACCAACACCTGAAAGCATCTCAAGTTCTGCTTCAGGAATTCCCAGCTGATCAAAGGTTGAGCGAATTTCATCAGGAACTTCTTGCCAATTGCTCTCTAGCTGCGCTTTTGGGCGAACGTAAGTTGAAATCTCGTTCATGTCCACCGCGCTTAAATCTGGGCCCCAGCTAGGATTTGGCGTTTTGTTGAAAATCTCCAAGGCCTCAAGACGCTTGTTAAGCATCCATTCGGGTTCATCTTTGCTCTCTGAGATTTCTCTTACGATCTCTTCAGTTAAGCCCTTCTCAAGCTTAAGTGCATACTCAAATTTATTTTTATTGTCATACACGCCACGGCGCATCTCGACAACTTCGGTGCGCTCGGCCGATCTTTTTTCACGAGCCTTTTGGCGCTCTCGCCTTGAAACTTCGCGTTTTTCTTTACGCTCCTTTAAGCGCTCTTGCAAGGCCTCTTGGCTTAAGTGCACTGCTGTATTATTTTTCTTAATCACCTTATTTAAGCCTCCTGCGCAGACGACTCTTCTTCAACTGGCTTAAGACCTAATTCTTCGCGAATAAAGTTGAAGCCCTCTTTTTGGATTCTCTCACCCAAGGCTGCATTTCCTGATTTAACAAGCTTGCCGTTCATGATTACGTGAACAAAGTCTGGCTCGATTGAGGTTAAAATTTCTGAGTGGTGGGTGATGATGAGCAGAGATTTTGTCTCATCCATAAACTTCGCGACGTTTTCTGAAACGATTCGAACTGCATCAACATCTAAGCCTGAATCGGCTTCGTCAAGCATGATGAATTTCGGATCCAAAACCTTCATTTGCAGGATTTCAGTTTTCTTTTTTTCACCACCAGAAAATCCTACGTTTAAATATCTGTCAAGATACTCTTCGTCAAGATCTAAATCTTTGAGGTGTGGCATAAGAGATTTTTTAAACTTAAGGATTGAGATCTTTTCATCTGAAACTTGCGCTTTCGTTGTGCGCAAGAACTCCTCAACAGTAATGCCTGGAACCTCAATTGGAGTTTGAAAACTAAGGAAAATTCCCTTTCGTGCACGCTCATCAGCAGAAAGCTCGACGATGGATTCTCCCTCAAATAAAATGTCACCCTGGGTAAGGGTGTACTTTGGATGCGCCATAATAGCATTTGCAAGGGTCGACTTACCCGCACCATTTGGTCCCATAATAACGTGAACTTCACCAGGATTAATGCAGAGGTCAACGCCATTTAAGATTTGTTTATCCTCGACATTAACCGATACATTCTTTAATTCAACTAAACAGGACATGCAACTCTCCTTACTAAAACTTGTGCATGAGAACTTGGTCAAAACTATTTTCTTCTCACAGGTAAGTACCCCATGAAACGCAATTAGCCCACCTCAAAAACATATGAACAAGATACTACTACATTTTGCTAGGAATTAGCTTGAAAACCCTATAAGTTTAGAGGAATTTAGCGAGAAAAAGAAAAAAGAGTGATGCTTGGCTAGAAACATCACTCTAAAAATCCATGGCTATACTGGAGCTTTCTTAGAAGCAATACAGCACGGCTACTTCGACCATGCCTCAAATTCTTCATCAGTTGCAAGCACAAAGTGTGAATCGCTCACTGCTTGTTGAACTCCTAAGTTATAGTCTATTCCACTCGTCGCGTAATCATAGGTCAGCGCATGACGACTGCGCTCAACGATAGGGTTTGGTGAAGGAATAGCTGAAAGTAAACTTTTCGTATACGGATGTATTGGATTTTCAAAAATCTCTTCCGTAGTTCCCGTTTCAACTAAATATCCTAGATGTAAAACACCAATTCTATCCGAAATGTATTTCACCATACTTAAGTCGTGCGCAATGAATAAGTAGGCACAACCTGTCTCTTGTTGAATATCCTTCATGAGGTTTACAACCTGAGCTTGAATGGAAACATCTAAGGCTGAAACGCACTCATCGGCAATAATTAATTTTGGGTTCATAATTAAAGCTCGTGCGATTCCTACACGCTGGCGTTGACCACCTGAAAACTGATGCGGATAGCGTGCGGCGTGATCGGGAGATAGACCAACTTTCTTCAGAATATCGGCAATCTTATCGTGGCGCTCTGCCTTAGAGGCTGTCGTTTTATGAATATCAAGGCCCTCACCAATGATATCTGAAACCTTCTTTCGAGGATTCAAGCTAGCCATTGGGTCTTGAAAGATCATTTGCATATCTTTGCGCAGCATCTTTCGAGTATCATTATCGAGCTTTCCTGATATTTCACGATTTTGGAACAGTACGCTACCTTCACTTGGATCATGCAGGCGAATAATGCTGCGGCCAATCGTTGTCTTTCCTGAACCCGATTCGCCAACTAATCCATAGGTCTCTCCAGGGTAAATTTCAAAGGAAACTCCGTTGACCGCTTTGACCGTAAATGAACGAGAGACGGAAAAATGTTGTTTGAGATTTTCTACTTTAAGCAGCGCTTCGCTCATAAACGACCTCCTTCAGCCTTGGCATGTTCAATCTTGAGTTTTAACTCTTCAGGCATTTCAACCTGAGGCGCATCTGGATGTAGGAGCCAGGTGGCAGCTGCATGCGTATCTGAAACTTTGAAAAACGGCGGTTCAACCTTGTTATCGATTACAAGCGCATAGGGGTTTCGTGGCGCAAAAGCATCCCCAAGCGGCTCATGCAACAAGTTAGGCGGAGAGCCTGGAATCGAATACAGACGGTCGTCGTCAGTATTCAAATCGGGCATTGCAGAAAGCAGACCCCAAGTATAAGGGTGCTTAGGCTCGAAGAATATTTCTTCAGCCGTACCGTATTCGATAATCTTTCCTGCATACATAACGTTTACGTAGTCGGCTACTTTAGCCACAACACCTAAGTCATGGGTAATGTAGATAACCGACAATTTCATCCGCTTTTGAATATCTTGGATGAGCTCCAAAATTTTCGCTTGAATCGTAACGTCAAGTGCTGTGGTTGGCTCATCACAAATAAGGATGTCAGGTTGGCCAGAAAGGGCAATGGCGATAACCACACGCTGACGCATTCCACCAGATAGCTGGTGTGGATAATTTTTCATGCGTTTTTCTGGGTTTGTAATACCAACAAGCTCAAGAAGCTCTATTGCCTTTGCGTGCGCTTCAGCCTTAGAGAGCTTCAAGTGCATGAACATACCTTCCATGATTTGCTTACCAATTGTCATGGTAGGATCAAGGCTTGTCATAGGATCTTGGAAGACCATAGCAATATGCTGACCATTAATCGTACGACGAAGTTCTCTTTTTGGGAGCTTTAAAATATCAACCGTCTTGCCTTCTACACCATTTTCTGGTGGGAACTTGTACAAGATTTCACCATGGTTGACAATGGCATTACTGTCAAGGAGCCCCATTGCAGCCTTCATCGTAACGGATTTACCCGAACCCGATTCTCCAACGATGGCTACCGTTTCACCTTTTCTTAACTGTAAATTGATGCCTCTAATAGCATGAATCATGCCGGCGTTTGTTTTAAACGATATATCGAGGTCTTTGATTTCTAAAATAATTTTCTGATCGGACATGATTACATATCCTCCAGTTTAGGCGCCAAAGCTTCACGCAGGCCATCACCTATGAAGTTAAAACCTAACATGAGTAAGGCTAACACGATTACCGGCGACATAATTTGATATGGAAGCGTAGTTATGTTATTAAATCCTGCTTCAATTAGTGAACCTAAAGAAGCTTGAGGAAGCATAATACCTACACCTACAAAGCTCAAAAATGCTTCGGTAAAAATAGCGGTCGGAATTGAAAACATCATTTGAGTAATAATCGGTCCTATGGTGTTTGGCAAAATTGAAGAGAAAATGATGCGGAAATCCTTTGCACCAAGTGTGCGACTTG
>JAUNLE010000034.1 GCA_030532415.1 Coriobacteriia bacterium
TCTCGGTGCAATGTGGGCACCTATTTTTTTATTTGTTTGAGTGGTAAAAAATCTGAAAATTTACTTTCAAAACACAAGATATAGTGATTAAAAAATTCTCAACAACAATATATTGACTTTGTTGTATAACTAGTTAATGTTTAAATTATTCAATTGACTAGTTATGAGGAGGTGAATACCATGCTAAAGCCTGGCACAAAATGCACGAAATCAGGTCAATATGAACTGATTGGACCTCGTGGCGGTAGTCTCGGAAGAGAATATACCGTAGTAAAAGGAGAACCCATGCCTCCAACTCCAAAATCAGGGCAAGGGTTCAGGTTAGTTGATGCTACAAAACACAAGTAGCACTATGAATTGTGGGTGCCATCTCACAAATGGTGCCCACAGTTTAAATGGATTTAAGAACCTTAATAGTTCTTGATTTTCCATCAACATAGTCAATATAACCTAAACTTTTAAGATTTATCAAATGAAATCTGACCGCATTATTTGAACGATAATCAAGTAGTTCTACAAGCTCTCTTGTCGTTGGCGCATAACCATTATTATCAATAAATAACTCAAGTTCTTTTAAGAATCGTGTCTGCGCTTTTGTAAGCTGCATAATCCTCCTTTCTTTTCTGTTTCCTTATGCAATTTTCAAGGTGCTACTAATCCGATAGCTGAGACGTGAGGGCGATAGCAGGGGAGATGAAAAAGTATCAATAAAGGAGGAGTTGCTTGATTACTACCGTCCCCACATTTCAGCCATCAGATTAAAAGTGCTGGTCGTGCTACTAGTTTTGAAGTGCTAAGGTCTGTTCGTTGATTGGCAAGATGCCGCGCTCACGCAAGAACTCATGAATGAACTCTCTGCCTTTTGGGGTCCACATCATGGTGTTTCTCAATCCCGTGCGCCCGTCTGAGTGCTTAAACTCAAAGCTCTTGTACTCCACATAGTGCTTAGCTGCGTACGCTTGTGTGAGAACCCACGTGTTATTAACCTTCCATTGGATTCCTAAGCCGTTTAACAGCTTGTTGAATGCCCTTGCTGAGTAGCCGTAGGACTTAGCAATTTCAGTCGTAGAAAGAACGCCGCCCGCATTAGTTAAGCTCTCGTAACGTTTTGCTTTTGGTTCGAGTTCTTTTACCTGTCCTGTGAGCTTCTGAGCCTTCTCCTGCTCTTGTTTAAGCTGAGTAGCAAGGTTGATAATCACATCAGGGTCTAAGATTGCACGCTCAATCATGTCTGGAGTCATGTACGCCCCGTGCTTGCGGATTGAGGGGAGAACTTCTTCCATGACCCAAGCTTCAAACTTTTGAGCGCTCTCGAGTTTTGAATTAATGATGAGTCGGTACACATCAGGCTCAGAGATGACCCTCATATTTTGTTTTCCGCCTGGTGTCTCAAGGGGGCTGTATTTCAGGGCTCCCTTGCAATGTTGGGTAATTGCATTTCTTGGTTTTTCATATCCAAGAGCAATCGCTACATCTTTGCCGACAAACCAAGGTTCACCATCAATCTCGAGCGCTCTCAGTTCTCCAAAATCATCGTTCTTAAAAATTTGTATCTCGTTCATTTCAGCTCCTTTCTGATTAATGTATAGTTTTACAGACGTTTTAGGTTAAAAAAATACTGCTTTCAGTATTAAAGAACTCAGCAAGTTTCTTAATGTTCTCTGCTCTTGGTGCTGCTTTATCAGACTCCCAATTCCTAACAGTTTGCAGGCTAACACCTAAATTCCTTGCTAATTCTTCTTGAGAAATTCCCTTTGTTTTCCTAAGGGTTTTAATCAAAGTCATTTAATAACCTCCTCTCTGATGAATAGTATTACAGACATTTTGTCTTTTGTAAAGAACTTTTTAAAAGAAAAGTTATAATAGTTACGTTACATAAATTAAGGTGGTGTTTATTTTGATAGGTAAATTAATAAAAAGTGCACGTAGAAGTCTAGATATGACGCAAGATGAGCTTGCTGAGAAGATAGGTGTAACGCGTGGAGCCGTTTCGTCTTGGGAAACTGGAGCATACGAACCTAGCAATCACACTACTAAGTTAATAGCCGAAGCCCTCAATGTATCAGTAGCCTACCTCCTCGGCGGCAACGAACAATTAAAGATGGACTCTAAGCCCGCCTACATGCCTTTTTACGGACGTATACACGCAGGAGACCCCACAGAGCCTAGTAATGTAGATGAATCGATTAACGTGCCTTTTGAAGTCTTAGAAGCTCACAAGAACGGCTTTGTACTGAAGGTGTGGGGCAACTGTATGGATAAGGTCTATCCGGACGGATGCCACGTGGTGATAGACCCTGACATAGTGCCACAAAGCGGTGATATTGGGGCTTTTATTATTGATGGTGGGGATATAGTCATGCGCCGTATTTATCGTGGCGCAAATAGGCTTATGTTAAGCCCTGAAAGCTTTGACGTTACGATTGGTGACATTATCCCGGGCAACGAGCAAGAAATTAAATCGCTCGGTAAAATCGTTTGGTTTCAAGCATCAGAAGAATTATAAACAAAGGAGAAGGACCGATGAAGAAATTAGCATTAGTTATTGCAAGTGCAGGATTAGCGCTTAGCCTTGGGGCATGTGGAAGCTCTGAGCAAGCTCAAGCACCAGCGCAAAGCGAACAGCCAGTAGTAACTGAAAACGCTCCAGCAGAGCAGCCACAAGAAGCTCCAGAGGCAAACAAAGACGACAAAGAGACTTTGCCTGGAATCTCAGAAGCCGAAGAAGTGGGAGCAAGCACATTAGAGATTGACACAAGCTCAGGTTCAAGTGCAGATGGCAACATTCCAGTTATGTTTTATGATCCAGACACTATCCTTACGCAGATTGGCTACAGCATCACAGGTTTTAGTGGTCAGGTGCTTGGTGAAATCTATGTAGACGATGTTTTAATCGATAAGATGCAGTTTGGGCAAGACGTTCAAGGGACCTTAAGCTTAAGCCCTGAACAGCTGACCAAAGGTATACACACAGTTACATTCATAGAAAGAGATGAAGATAACAAGGCATTTAACATCCAGCACGCTCAGTATGAAGTGAAATAAGCTTTCTGTCTAAATAGCACAGGGGATTTGATGACATGATCACTAAACTATCAAACGGAAAATGGCGCGTGAATGTCGACATGGGCAGGCGCTTTGATGGAAATCGTGACAGACGACAAGTAACCTGTGCTACCAAAAAGCAGGCTGAGCAAGTTGAGCTTGATTTAAAGCTTGAACGCGAGTTTACGCACGGAAAATCCCGCCAGGTAACATTAGGCAAATTTTACGAGGACATTTATAAACCAATTGTCAAAAATAGAGTTAGGGCTGCAACATGGGATGTGTATGAAAGTCACATTACAAAACACGTGTTACCCGCATTTGGAAATATTGAAATCGTTAATATAAAGCGTGCAGACATTCAAAATTTTTTACTTGCACAAAAAACTAAAAAGATAGCCCAGAACGCTCGGGACGCTCTAAGGCAGATTTTAACATTGGCGGTTGAGTACGAAATTGTTACTTACAATGTTGCTCGGGGGCGCTTTAAATTTCCTGAGTCATCAGTTGAACCCACGCAACACAACGGGGAATGGCTTACTACATTTGAAGAGCATATGATCCTATTTAATGCTGCTAAAGGTAGCCCGGCGGAGCCGTTAATAGTTATTGGTTTGTCCTTTGGCTTAAGGAAGGGCGAAATACTAGGTTTAAACTGGTCTGATATTGACTTTACTAACCGTGAAATACACGTGCAAAGAACGTTTGTACGTAGTAACAATGGCGTAAGCCTTACGGAGCCAAAGACTAAACGTTCGGTGCGTGATATTCCAATGAATGACTATGCTTATCATTATTTAAAGGCGCTCCAGAAGTCTCGTAAGGTTTTTGCCCTCGATGACGCAGTTATTGCTGGTTGGAATGGTAAAAGAATGAACCCTGAGACGGCATACAAGACGCTTAAGCGGTTTACAGACGCTCACAACGTACCAAAGATAACATTACTATCAATGAGACATAGTTTTGCTACTGCTTGCATCAATGCCGGAATGAACCCCGTGAACGTGTCTAAACTTCTTGGTCATGCAAACGTTGAGACCACACTCAATAGATATGTACGACCTAAAAATAAAGAACTACACAACGAGATGAGAAAAGCTGATATAATTCTTAAAGCTTGCGAAAGCTAAGGCAATTTTTGGCAACATGACCAATAAAAGCGCAGGTAAAAGGCGGTATGTGCGTGGGTTCAAATCCCCAGCTCTCCGCCATCATGGAGGAGTGGCAGAGAGGTTGAATGCGGCGGTCTCGAAAACCGTTTAGCCAATAATTTTGGCTACGAGGGTTCGAATCCCTCCTCCTCCGCCATCACGTTCACTTCATTTCTGGGTTATTTACTTGTAACAAAACTTTTTGATTGCATGAGAATTTTTTAAGCGTGATACTCTTTCAGATATTTAATAATATCGTCCGATTCGTATAAAGCTTCACCATTAATCAAAAGACATGGCACTTGTTTTTTGCCGCCTGCCTCGATAAGTTCTTGCTGATTGTTGCCTTCAAGGGTGTTGCGAAGTTCCAGTTGTACTCCACTATCCTCTAAATAGCGCAAAACTTTTTGTGAAAATGGACAAGTTGGTTTGTAATAAAGTTTTAAATCTTGAGACATAGGTAGCTCCTTTAAGACAGCTTGTTTATACTTAGAAAATTAACTAAGTCATGTATTCCCAGCACAGAGTCTTCATATAATTTCAAAAGTTATTAAAACATACACTTTTCAAATTTCTTCAAAGCCCTTATACATTCACTTTTTAAGCAATTGTTAATTAATACATATATTATGCAGGTGAATGAATAAGCATAAACTCCGAGGGTACTATAACTAGGTCTAAAGATTAAAAGTAAACTTTTGGTAATAATGCTTTTAAGGAGGCTCATATAATGGGTATTTTATCTTGGATTATTGTTGGTGCTATTGCTGGTTTTATCGCAAAACTTGTAATGGGTGAAGCATTAAGTGTATTTTGGACAATCGTTTTAGGTATTGTTGGTGGTTTAGTCGGCGGATTCATCATGAACCTTATCGGTGGAGCTGACGTAACTGGAATTAACTTATCATCGATTGTGGTTGCCGTTATTGGTGCAATCGTCGTTCTTGCTATTGCAGGTGTTGTAAGAAAGAAATAAAGGTTTTTTAGCCAAAAATAAGGGCTTATTTTAACCGTTACTTGACAAATGATACAGCCAAGTAACGGTTTTTTATTTTTCTTAATTTCGCATTACATTGAGGGTAACTTTTAATTATGAAATTTTCGAATGAGAGGTTAGTATGAATCAGCCTGTTAAGTATTTTTCAGATTCCTGGCGCATGCTTAATAAGAGTGGTAAAGGATGGATTGGCCCTGTTATTTTACTAGCAATCCTTCAGCTTATTCCTATTGTGGGTCAAATCGCTCTTTTAGGATATGCGTATCAGTGGTCTACTCGCACAGCTTGGGGCATGGATACAGCTCCACAAGATCGTTCGGTCGAGATTGGTAAGATCTTTACTTTAGGAGGCATTACCTTCGTTGTAATGCTTGTTTGGTCTATCGTAATTGGTATCGTTTCTATGGCGCTTAGCTATGGATTCGCATGGATACCGGTGCTCGGATTTTTATTATCTATAGTAATTTCTGTTCTCTCAGTTTTTGCTACAACACTAATGATTGCAGCAATGCAACGCTCAGCTATTTATCGACACATTTGGCCAGGATTCCAACTAGATAAGCTTTTTGAAATTTTCAGACGTGACTGGGGCGGACTTATTAAGATATCCCTCATTTACTTCTTAATTTCTCTTATCGTTGGAATTATCATTGCAGTCATCATTCTCATTCCTCTCTTTTTTGTAATGGGTATTGGCGGTATTGGTCTTGCGGGATTTGAATCAATGGATTCAAGCGCGATGGTTGATGGTGGAGACTTAGGTTTCCTTATGGGTCTCATCGTTTCCTTTGGTGGTCTGTTTTTACTCATTCTCCTTATTGCTGCTATTGTGACCGTTCTTATTTATATGCTCTATATCAACTCGGTTGCTTTATGGTTTAGACAATTTAGACCGGATACCTGGGGTTCATATAACGATCCACTACCAGCAAAAATACCAAGTGATCCCTATTACACCTACAAACCTCAGTCCCCGAGCGACACAAATCCCGCTAATCCTTCAGATTTTTCTGCCGATGAACACTACACGTACAGTCAAAGCGCTTCAGTTCCTATAGCATCAACTCCGATAAATCCTGATGCTCCTGATAAAGATCCGATTCAAGAAAGCAGTGTGGTTAATCCGGATCAGTCAACAAAGTTTGATGAAATGATTTCGAGCAAACAAGAGCCTGTTAATCCTGATGAAGAAAGCGGATATGATATTAAACCGAAGACGTCTGCCCCAGAGCTGACGGATAAGGATGAATCACCTATAATTCAAACATCTGATGATGATAAAAAAGTTGGTCCTCCGCATGAGGCTAATAATAAATAAGGTAAGTTATTTGGTTTATGGGTCTTAAAGATCAAGATATTTTTGGTACGAATCTTTCACAAGAAGTTTTGATAGTAGAAAAAGAGGCACTCCCGCTTGCAAGTCGGGGGTGCCTTCGTTTTGGCTGGATAAGCGGTCAATCTGCCATCGTTTTAGCCTTGTTTCTACTTCCATTTTTTATTGCTACGCTTCTTTCAGATTTCGAAAATCCTGAAAACCTATACCTAACTTATGCCTTGGCACTCGCAATTGGTCTATCCATTGCATTTTTTGTTTGGAGAAAACTAACACAGTATTTGTATGCTCCTTTTGGCATCGCGCTTATAGGTAAAAAAGTGCCAGCAAATCTAGGAAGCATCTTACTTTTGTCATTTCTAAATATCGTCGTGTTATTTCGATATGGACAGGCCTATCCTGCTTATCTCCCCGGTCTTATAACGGTCATGCTCATAAGTTTTGAGTTGATATATGCCTATTACATGAACGGCGATGTGGTATTAAGCAGTTTGGTTGGCCTAGTAATCTTACTGTCTTTGTCGCTTATTAATTTTGGAGAACTAAACACGCAAAACCATCTTCTCTTGGTCTTACTCGTAAGTATGCTTATAAGCTTGATTTATGGTGTGGCAAGATTGGTATCAATTATTCGCCGAAGCATGCATGCAAGTTCTGATGACTTAGTACATTCTCGCTACTTTGTTTCAGATAAAGATGATGAGCGCTTATTGCTTGTAGCATTTTTAGGAAACTACCTTGAGCCTCGCTTTATATTGCAGCTAATCAATTTAACGTTTGATGAAAATCCTCACGTATCTAAAGGGGCTAAAAAAGCGCTTGCACGAGTGTGGGGGCCTGAAAAAAATGACTTCCAGCATTCGCTCGAAAGAATTTCTATGCGTATGCAAAAAGATACTCAAGAAGAAAAAGCTAGTGACATTGCAGACGAAATATACCAATTGAAGCTGCAAGCGACCAGAGAATTAAATAAGCACAAACAAAGCGCCATTAGTACCGCGCAAGATCTAATTGAGCATCATCCCTCAGAGCTCAAAAGGCTCTATTTACTCTTAGATGAGGCCTACAATGATTTAGAGCCGGTAGATGCAGAGCGTTTTGTTGTGTCGATTGCCCAGCTTCTTGTATTTTCACAAACCCATGAAGCCTACGCCCATATTATTAAGCAGATAAGGCATAGTAGTTCCCAAACAGCATACGAACTCATCGATATTTTGCATGAAACTAAAGACTATAAGGCAATTATTCACCTTATACCGTTTGTGAACAGCGAAAAAACATGGCTTGCGGCTTATGCTTTAGATACAATTCAAGAATATATATCAGGCATTTGATGATCCGGCAGAAAAGATTCATGCAGCAAGTTTACTCAGGATAGCAAAGCCTTATCTAAGTAAAGCATATGATGATGAGCGGGCGATTATCAGGGGATATTCCCAGTGGATGTATGCTGCCTATGATGAACTTACGGCAAAAGACAAGCTTATTGAAAACATTAGATCTGACACTTGGTTTGTAAGAGCAGAAGCGCTTGGAGCACTGTGTGCCATTGATAAAGAAGCGGCCCTTATATACGCTGCGCAATCACTGTCTCATCAGAAAGCATACGTACGGTTTAAAGCATTAGAGGCGCTGGTGTTTTTGCGCGCAAAAGGTGTAGAAGATATTGCCGAAGAGCTTCAGTATGATCCCCACATTCATGTTGCAATGTATGCCAAGAGCGTTTTAGAAAGCTCAAGATTTTAGTTTTCACTAAGATTTTTTAGCAATCTATAACTGAAAAAATTTTGATGTCAGTCATATAAATAGTATGAAGGAAAATGATGAGGGTTAAACAATGTGCACATCTTATGTTTTACGCTTCTAAATAGGCTTTTACTAAGCTAAAACTTGCAATAAGCTTGTGTTTTCAGGTATTCTTCATTAGTTGTTTCTCCTGTTCCGGCAAGCCTTCAGAATTATGAGCGCCGGAGCCACTAGCCCAGAGGAGGTGAAAAATGAAGGCATACGAGTTATTATTTTTTGTTGACCCAGCTCTTGATGATGAAAATCGCGCTGCAACTATGAAGCGTATCGAGACTACCATCACTGAGCCTGGCGGCGTCGTTGATAATGTTGAGAACTGGGGCAAGCGTAAACTTGCTTATGAAATCGACAAACTTACCGATGGCGATTACACCCTCATCAATTTTCACACCGAGCCTGCAAATATTGCAGAGCTTGATCGCGTACTCCGTATTTTAGATAAGGTAGTACGTTTCATGGTTGTACGTAGAGATGATCGTGAATAAGAAAATTAATTAAGTTTTGCATGATGAGGAGTGAGTCATGAGTATCAATCGAGTGTTAATCAGTGGAAATCTAACCCGCGATCCAGAATTAAGAACAACCGCAGGAGGTACTGCAGTTTTAGCTTTTGGTATTGCGGTAAATGACAGAAGAAAAAATCCTCAAACCGGTGAGTGGGAGGATTATCCAAACTTTATCGATTGCACCATGTTTGGTGCTCGTGCTGAGGCAGTTTCGCGTTTTCTATCTAAAGGTCAAAAAGTTTCTCTTGAGGGAAAATTAAGATGGTCACAATGGGAACGCGATGGTCAGAAGCGCTCTAAGATTGAGGTTATCGTCGACGAAATTGAATTTATGTCACCTCGAAGCGATAATCAAAATCAATCGCACAGTATGGGAAATTCTTCAGTCTCTACTCCGGCTCCAACAATGCCAGATGTATTTGACGATGATATTCCTTTTTAACAATGTTTATATCCGACACGAGTATGTGTTGTGAGGAGGTAAGTTATGGCAACAGAATACGCACGTCAACCAAAGAAAAAAGTTTGTCCTTTTGATAAGGATAAAAATCAATATATTGATTACAAATATACGAATTTACACCAGAAAAAAAAGACTGATCGCCGCAAAATTAAGCCTCGTCGTGTTACCGGTACCTGCATGCAACATCAACGCGACCTTGCTATAGCAATTAAGCGTGCACGTGAGATGGCATTACTACCATATACCGTTGCAGTTATTAGCGGACGCGGACGCAATCGTTAAAATCTTAAAGCTTGATTTTAAGCTTTGTGTTAAGGAGATTTAAAGATGAAAGTTATCCTACAAGGGGAACTTACAGGTAAAGGCGGAGAGGGCGACGTTATTGAAGTTGCTCAAGGCTTCGCTGAAAACTACCTGTTCCCACAAGGAATAGCCATTCCGGCTACGAAGGGTAACCTCAAGCAACTCGAACAAAAGCGCAGCAACATTGCTAAGCGTGAGCTTGCACGTACCACCGATGCTGAAACTCTTAGAGAGGCTATGGATGGTAAGCAGGTTGTTGTTCGTGCAAATGTTGGTGAAGAAGGTCAATTATTCGGTTCAGTTACCACCAATCAAATTGCCGACGCAATTCTCGAGCAACTTGGCGTTACTATTGATAAAAAGAAAATCAACACCCCAGGTGTTATTAAGACCTCTGGTAAACACAAGATTCAAGTTAATGTCTACCGTGAGATTAAGGCAGAATTAACCTTAAGTGTAATCGGCCTAGAGCAAAAAGAAGAAGAGCTTGAGCCAGAAGAAGCAGCAGAACTTCCTGCAGAAGAAGTGGCTGAAGACGAGCAGGCTCAAGAACAGGCTGAGGCTTAGAATTGTTATGTCTTTAGTAGCTAATTATTTTAACTACTGAGGCGTTTATACACCAGTTTTACAGTCATTTACATGGTCAGTTGTTCATAAACCTATGTGCAACTGGCCATTTGTTTTGTTACCTCTTATTTTACATTTATGCAGTTAAACCATGGATATGCACAAATAACTGCAGCTAGAGCGCGTTAATAATTTCTGTACTGAGATTAAAGACTTGTAAATTGCTATGATTAAAGCACTTTTGATGTTCAATTTTGAACCGTTCAAGTTATCCACTAAAAAATTTTTTGAATTGTGGATAACGTGGAAAACTCTAGTTTATATAGGAAAACTTTGATAGTATTCCACAATTCACGGTGTGTAAGATAGTTCTCGATATTTTTAAAAAAATCAAGTCTTGAAAGAATAATCTTTTACGTGTTATAGGTGAGTGGCAAGGCTCATAAGAAAAATTCATTTGGAGTAGATGTAATGGCGGATTTTATTGGTTCTAATGCGGCTATGCAAGATATGGCTTTACGTGTTATGCCACAAAACCTAGAAGCCGAAGCATCTGTTTTGGCTGCTTTGATGATATCGCCCGATGTTGTCATGGATATTTTAGGACGACTCAAGGCAGAAGATTTTTATCGCCCTGCAAATCGCAAAGTTTTTGAGGCAATCTCAGAGCTTGCTGCTCGAAACACTCCAATTGATCAAATTTCAGTTGCCGATCGCTTACAAGCGCGCGGAGATTTAGATGAGGTTGGTGGTAAGGCTTATTTAGTCGATCTAGCCTCTAATTCATTTGCGCTAGTAAACTGGTCACACCACGCAACAATGGTAAAACGCAATGCGGTTCTCAGAGATTTAATTGGAGCTTCTACTCGAATTACTGCGCTTGCCTTTGAAGCTCCCGATGACTTAGATGAAGTTGTCGAAGAATCAGAAAAGCTTTTACTTGAAGTAACCAATAGAAAAATCGAAAGCAATTTTAGACCCTTAGAAGAGCTCTTGCGTGAGACTTATGAGGACATTGAGCACCTGGCAGAACATCCCGATCATATTATTGGTGTGCCTACAGGCTTTATTGATGTCGATAAAAAACTCGCAGGACTTCGCCCAGGAAACCTTGTGATTCTAGCTGCAAGACCGGCCGTGGGAAAGACCTCACTTGCGCTTAATATGGCGATTAATGCCGCTAAAGAAGGGGTATCGGTCGCTTTCTTTTCTCTAGAGATGTCCGCTTCTGAACTTACGCAAATAGTATTGTGTTCTGAGGCCTCGGTTAACTTACGTGATATTAGAACAGGTCAGCTGAAAGCAAGTGACTGGACTCAACTGATCAGCGCCTCTCAAACGCTTGCAGCTCTTGATTTTTGGGTTGATGATACGCCAGGTACATCCATCATGGAAATTCGTGCGAAAGCTCGCAGACAGCTTTTAGGTAAAGAAAAGGGACTGGTCGTCTTAGATTACCTGCAACTGATGAATCCTCAAGGACGTGCTCGCTCTGAAAACCGAAACGTTGAGGTTGGCGAGATGTCCAGAGGATTAAAAATTCTTGCTAAAGATTTAAACATGCCCGTGATAGCACTCTCACAGCTTTCTCGTGCAGTTGAATCTCGTTCGGATAAACGTCCAATGCTTTCTGACCTACGTGAATCCGGTTCAATCGAGCAAGATGCCGATATTGTTATGTTCTTAGATCGTTCAACTTCAGAAGAAGAAGCAGCTCGCGACAATCGACCTGATTTAAACATGGCAAATTTAATTATTGCTAAAAACCGTTCTGGAGCAACCGCCGATATTCCGCTGGTATTTTTGGGTCAATATACAAAGTTTACGGACTTTGCACGAGATTACGCTTAATCTGGACTATAACCTTTATAATAAATGAGTTGATTTATATTCTGTAACCCGGAGGGTTGATTATGCCTGCGACAGTACTTGTTGGAGCTCAGTGGGGTGACGAAGGTAAGGGAAAAATTACCGACCTCATCTCTTCAGATTTTGATTACGTGGTGAGATATCAAGGCGGAAATAATGCGGGGCACACCGTAATCGCCGATGGTAAAAAATTAGCCTTACACCTTATCCCATCAGGAATTATGTATGACCACATTACTCCTGTTATTGCTAATGGTACGGTAATCGACCCTAAAGTTTTACTTGATGAAATTGATATGCTCGAACGCGAAGGTTTTTCTACCGAAAGACTTAAGATTTCTGGCAATGCTCACATCATCATGCCTTACCATCGCGATTTAGATGGAGCTTCTGAACATAGATTAGGTAAAAACGAGATTGGTACTACTCTCAGAGGTATTGGCCCTTGTTACCAGGACAAAGCCGCTCGTATTGGTCTAAGAATTCAAGATATGCTTGACGAAGATATCTTTAGAGAAAAGGTTGAGGCAGCTTTAGTCGAAAAGAATCCTATCCTCTCTAAGATATACAAGCTTCCTGAGTATACCGTTGAGCAAATTTGCGACGAATATTTTGCTTATGCCAAGCGCATTAAACCTTACATTGAAGAAACTGGACGTTTTTTAAACGAAGCGCTTAACAATAAGAAGAATATTTTATTTGAAGGAGCTCAGGGAACCTTACTTGATATTGATCACGGTACCTATCCTTTTGTTACTTCTTCATCATGTTCAGCTGGAGGTTCAGTTATTGGCTCTGGCGTTGGAATCAAACACATCAATCGAGTTTTAGGAATTGCGAAAGCCTACATTACACGTGTTGGAGCAGGTCCATTCCCAACCGAAATTTCTCTTGATGATGAAGCTTCAAAAATCCTAACCGAAGTTGGTGGAGAATACGGAGTTACCACTGGTCGCAAACGTCGTACTGGTTGGTATGATGCGGTTATTGTTAAGTATGCAGCAGAAGTTAATGGCCTTACGGATCTTGCAATCACGAAGCTCGATGTATTAAGCGAGTTTGACACCATTAAAGTTTGTACGGCATACAAGTGTGGAGACCGCACCTATAATACCGTTCCTGAACATCAAAGTATCTTCCATCACGCAGAACCTGTTTATACCGAACTGCCAGGTTGGAAAAGTGACATTACAGGATGTAGAAGTTTTTATGACCTGCCTCGTGAGGCGAAAGACTATATCGATTTCATTGAGGATTTAGCAGGCGTTAAGGTTTCTATTATCGCTGTTGGTCCTGACAGAGAACAAACAATTTTAAGAAGATGGTAAGCTCGCACGGGTGAATAAGGGAGCATAGATGAGGGTTTTATTAATTGGCGGCGGCGGACGTGAACACGCACTTGCACATTTTATTGCGAACTCGAAAGATCTTGAAAAGCTCTATATAGCTCCTGGTAACGCTGGGATTAAGCGTGAGGGCGAATTAGTCGACTTAGATGTTTCAGATCATGAAGCTGTGCTTGCGTTCTGTTCTCAAAATAAGATTGACCTCGTTGTTATAGGCCCTGAAGCCCCGCTTGTTTCAGGTCTTGCAGATAGACTGAATGATGAAAATATCAAGGTTTTTGGCCCTAGCAAAGCAGGTGCTTTACTCGAAGGTTCGAAAGCTTATGCAAAATCATTCATGCTCAAGCATGATATCCCAACTGCTCACTTCGGCTCTTTTGATTCTCTTTTGCAGGCACAGGCATACCTTGATGAACATCCAGGTCCAATTGTCGTTAAGGCCAATGGTCTTGCTGCAGGTAAAGGTGTGTATGTTTGTGAGAATAGCGACGAGGCTCATGCTGCACTTGAAGAAATATTCTCAGGAAAATTTGGTGATGCAGGTCAAGAAGTCGTCATCGAAGAGATGCTTGAGGGCGAAGAGTGCTCCTTTTTAATCGTTCGAGATGAACATACCTTCCTAGCGCTTCCGCTTGCGCAAGATCACAAACAAATTGGTGAAGGCGATACGGGAGCCAATACGGGTGGTATGGGTGTTTATGCGCCATGTCCAGTAAGTAATCAGAACTATGAAGCAATGTATGAGATTATGAAAACTGTGCATGAGGCGCTCATCAAAGAAGGCATAAGCTATCGAGGTGTACTCTACGGTGGCTTTATGCTCACGCAAGACGGACCAAAGGTGCTTGAATTTAATGTACGCTTTGGTGATCCTGAAACCCAGGTTATTCTTCCCTTAATAAAGTCTGATTTCCTTGAACTTTTAGATGCCTGTGCAAAAGGCGAGCTAAGTTCATATACCTTCGAACTTAAAGATCAAGTTGCGCTGTGCGTAATTTTAGCAAGTGAAGGTTATCCTGGATCTTATGAAAAAGGAAAGCTTATTGAAGGTATCGACCAAGCTGAAGCCCTCGATAAAGTTTTTGTCTATCATGCAGGAACTACGCTTAACAAAGATGGTGAACTCATTACCAATGGAGGTCGTGTTTTAGGCGTAAGTGCGCTAGCAGATAATTTTAAAGATGCAGCAAATCTTGGATATCAAGCCTGTGATCTTATCACTTTTGAGGGTAAGTATTTAAGAAGAGATATTGGACATAAGGTTTTAGATAAATAGTTTGGATAAGTTTCGTGAGTGACGAGGCGTGTAAGCTTGAAGAATCAATCCTCTCCTCTGCAGTTGCGTGGAGAGGTTCGTTTTTATCTGCCGACGAAATAACAGTAAAGCTTCCTAATGGAAAAGAAGCTACTCGCGATGTGATAAGGCATCCAGGTGCAGTTGGCATCGTTGCTCTTACGGATGACTCGCAAATCGTGTTGGTCAGACAATATCGAATAGCGCTCGAGCGTGAAACACTCGAAATCCCCGCCGGAAAAATTGATACAGGAGAAGATCCAGCTCTAACAGCAGCCCGTGAGCTCAAAGAAGAATGCGGCGTTGTTGCAAATAAGATGTCGTATTTAACTTCAATTGCAACTTCTGTTGGTTTTAGTGATGAACTCCTCCATCTTTATATGGCAACAGATCTTCATTTTGAAATGTCTGAACCAGATGAAGATGAATTTGTCATATTGGAATTAATGCCCTTAGAAGAATTAATCGAGCTCGTCTTAGATGGGCAAATTGAAGATTCAAAAACGATTATAGGTGCATTGCTGTGTGATGCTATAGCTCACAGATTAGGATAAGATGGCCCGACGCGTTGACCCTACACAGTTTGTAGAAAGTACTGGTAAAGGTTTTATAGATAAGAAAGTTTTTAGACGTTTTATCAGCTATTACAAACCACACATTAAACTTTTACTCCTTGATATTATTGCGATAATGACCATAGCTGCAGTTGATTTGAGTTATCCTCAAGTTCTGCGCTACGTAATCAATGAGGCGGTATTCCTACCAAAACAAGAAGCTATTCGTACCATGCTTCTCATGCTTTTTGTTTTGTTCATTCTTTACAGCATTCGAGCTTTTGGTCGCTATGTTTCTACTGCTTGGGGCAAAATTATGGGCCTTCGCATAGAAACAAGGATGAGAAAAGAACTTTTTGACAAGTATCATCAACTGTCCTTTTCTTACTACGACCAACACAACACTGGTGATTTAATGTCAAGAATCATCAGTGATTTA
>JAUNLE010000095.1 GCA_030532415.1 Coriobacteriia bacterium
TACATAAGGCCGATCTTATACATTCAGTATCCTCTTTCAAGCTTGCTCAAGACATTAATAAACGAGCCGCGCGTGAAGAAATCAAACAAGCGGTATTGCTTGAGGTAAATGTGTCTGGGGAGGAATCCAAATCAGGATTTAGTGTTCAGGAAGTAAGTAGTCTTATGGACGAATTACAAGAGCTTTCTTACCTAGACATTCAAGGTTTTATGACAATGGCTCCTCAGGGAGACGAAGAGCTTGCTCGAAAAACTTTCGAAGGTCTTCGAATGCTTAGAGATAAACTAGCCGAAGAATCGGGCTTAGCCTTGCGTGAACTTTCTATGGGTATGAGTGAGGATTTTTGTCCGGCAATCGAAGAGGGAGCAAGCATTATTAGACTTGGACGTAGTATTTTTGATCCTAATTTCATAAGTTAAGGTGGGAGCAAAATGGGATTTTTTGACGATTTAAAAGCTCGTTTTACTGATGATACAAATTATGACGACTACGATGACTTTGACGAGTATGAAGATGATAGTCCTTATGCTCACCGGTATAATGATGAATACCAATCCAGACTTTCTGACAATGAATCGGTTACGGTAGTTTCCAGACGCGGATTTCGTTCTGGTCAAAACACTTATGAAGGCTCATCTTACAATGCGCCAAGAGCAGATAGATCCTTTGGTGGCGATTCAGTCTTAGAGGCTGAGCGTTCATTTTCTTCTTTGGACAGAGGTCCAGTTCCTGCAGCTCGCAGAAGTGATGACTTTGAAGATAGCTCATTTAATCCAAGCACGACAAAAACAAACCCACGAGGCTTTGATGCTTCTAATTACTACATAGATAACGAAAGCTCTGAGCCTGCACCTCAGGGTTCTCATTTCCCACAAGAAGAGATAATAACCCTTAGTCCAAAATCATATAACCAGGCTGAGTCTATTGCTAAGCATATGAAGGCAGGAAAACCAGTGGCAATTTCACTTGCTGCAGCCAAGGTCGAGTTAGCTAAAAGAATTCTCGATTTCACCTTTGGTGCAGCCTTTGCGCTCGATGCCGATGTTGAACGTGTGGGGGAGAAGTCCTTTGTCATACTTCCGAAAGGTGTCACCTTAAGCGAGTCTAATCGCCAAAAGCTTCGCCGCGAAAAATTTATAAGCAAATAACTAAGGCTTGAACTATGGATAACAGGTTTGAAACATTAGGTACCATTCTTTTTGTTGGCGTTGGCCAAATGGGTTTTGCAATCGCATCAGCGCTTGTTGCTCAAAAAGACTTTGATGCACACCAGCTCGTTTTGCTTGATCATCATCCCGAACGCCTTTCTCATTTTGCAGATCTAGGTGCAACAATCGTGCGTGATATGCAAGAAGCGTGCACTTATGAGCCAAACACCGTAGTGCTTGCGATTAAACCTCAACATCTTGAAGCTTTTTTAGATGAGCACAAAGTAGCCTTAGCGGATAAACTAATTATTTCAATTGCAGTCGGTTTAACAATTGCAAGTCTTCAAAAACATTTAGGAAAGCAAAGCCGAGTTGTAAGGGTAATGCCAAACCTGCCAGCAAAAATAGGTTTAGGCGCAAGCCTCATTTGCCCAAGCAAAGAAGCAGATGCTACTGACATTGCAGCAGTACAAGCGCTTTTTGATGCTGCGGGAACAAGTTTGATTATCGAAGAGGGTAAGTTCGATGCTGCCGGCGTGCTCAATGGCTGCACACCCGCCTTTTTTGCGCTCATTATCGACGCGTTCACCCATGAAGCAGTTAAGCTTGGAGTGAATGCCCAAAGTGCTCGTGAGCTCTTGCTTCAAACTATGGCGGGAACGGCAAGAATCTTACAAGAAGAAAAAATACATCCGCGTGCATTTGCCGAGCAGGTTAGTTCACCTGCGGGAACTACTATTGCGGGTGTAGATGTTCTCAATAATAATGTAGAGATAT
>JAUNLE010000035.1:0-2733 GCA_030532415.1 Coriobacteriia bacterium
AATACAAGAAGCCGAGGAAGATGAAGAAGATCTTGGAGCGCGTGAAGCATCAAAGACGGCTGAAGAATCTGTAGCGAGCACAACTCAGGCTAAAGAAGATGAAACTCCTGCAAAAGATTTAGAATCTAAGACAAGTAGTGAAACTGAAAGCCCTGAAATATCTAAGCCAGAAAGTGAAAGCGTACTGATTACTCAAGCTCGCGAGAACCTTCGTTATAATGGCTCACTTACCGATATGCTCATCGAGGCTGGCATACTTACCATAAATAATCCGCCGCAAAATGGTCTTAAGATGTATGCGCTGGTAGATGTAGCTATTGATCAGGATTATAACCCGATTCAAATGGGCTTGAACCTTGCGCAAGCGGCAAGCAAAAAGAATGTGAAAGCTTTAGTTACGCAACTTTCTAATATGGACGATGCACTTATTGTTGAGGCTCAAGCACGTGGATTTTCAGGTACCGCAGCCCTTGATACGCAAGTTGGTGGATACAATCTTAAAGTCCTTTTATTCTCGGATACAAAAGGCATTTATGGTCTTGAGGGTATGGTCGCATATCCAGAATTACCCGAACTGACAGAGCAAAGTCCACTAAGTGAAAACGCTGCATAAGTCTATGGATGCTCAATTTATACTCTCCTCTCTTATCTTGTTTGTCACCACCATATTGGTTCCTATCCTTGTTATGGATTTGCTTGCGCCAGAGCTGGAGAAAAGTGCGCCTCGACAACTTAACTATCGCAACAAAGAAGTGTGGCATGGTCTTGGTGTAATTTGGGCAATTTGGATTTTGGGCGTTTGGATTGGAACCATTATTATTGGGGCGCTTATAGCTACAACGCCGCTTTGGCTCATGATGGTAAATAATGCACTGCCGCTCGTAATGGGTTCATGTTTATTCGGCCTTTTTGATGACTGGATTGGACAAAAGTCAGAGCATAAAGGTCTTAGAGGACACTTGCGCGAATTGCTCAATTTACGAATGACAACAGGAACGCTGAAGCTTTTTGGAATAGGTCTGCTTACGATTTTCACCGCAGCGCTTATTACAGAACCTTTAGAGGCAAATTTTACGACGGTAGCCCTCGTGCTTTTAAAATCTTGTGTTATCGCATTGAGCGCAAACCTTATAAATTTGCTTGATTTACGGCCCGCGCGAGCACTTAAAGGCTATAGCTTTGGCGTTTGTATCGCAAGTCTCATGATGGTCTTGTTTGTAGGCAAAATTTGGAATTGGACATCTTATTTTGCGCTCGTATTCGCTTCACTTGGTCCGGTTTTTGCAATTTGGCGCTTTGACGCAGGCGAGCAAGGGATGCTTGGTGATGCAGGGGCAAATGCTATGGGAGCATATCTTGGATTTCTCTTTGCATGGTCACTTCCTATTCCTGGATTAATTATCGTATTTTTACTTCTACTCATCTTAACTATTTTGAGTGAATTCGTATCTTTTAGCAGCTTAATCAACAATTCAAAATTCTTAAGAAGCATAGACCGCTTGGGGCGCAAGGACATACAATAGAGCTAATTAGTATAGAATTGTCTATTAGTGTTCATTTGATTTACAGTGAGGAGTTTATAGCACGTTATGACTACTAAATTTATTTTTGTAACTGGTGGTGTAGTTTCTTCTTTAGGAAAAGGAATTACGGCCGCCTCTCTTGGTCGACTCCTTAAATCACGTGGCTATAAAGTAACAATGCAAAAGATGGATCCGTATCTTAATGTGGATCCAGGTACCATGTCTCCTTTTCAACACGGAGAAGTCTTTGTAACTGAAGACGGGCATGAAGGCGACTTAGATTTAGGTCACTATGAAAGATTTATTGATGAAAATCTCACGCGTGAATCAAACTTTACCCAAGGTTCTATATATAAAAGTCTTATAGCTCGCGAAAGAAAGGGTGAGTTTTTAGGTGGTACCGTGCAGGTTATTCCACACGTAACCAATGCCATCCAAGACAAACTCAAACGAATTTCAGCACAAACGAATGCCGATGTTGTCATTACTGAAATTGGCGGAACGATTGGTGATATTGAAGGCCTGCCCTTTATCGAGGCTATTCGTCAATTCAGAAAACTGGTGGGTATCGAAAATGTAGCATTTGTACACGTTTCGCTCGTACCTTATATTGCCGCAGCTCATGAGGTTAAAACAAAACCAACGCAGCATTCAGTTAAAGAGCTACGATCACTTGGTGTTCAGCCAGATTTTATTGTTTTGCGCTCAGATCATGAAATTGATGATGATATTAAACGCAAGATTGCATTGTTTTGCGATGTTAATCAGGATGCTATTTTTACCAATATCGATAGCGACTCAATTTATGAGATTCCCGGTATATTAGCCGAGCAAAAGATGGACGAAATCGTTTTGAAGCGTCTGAAACTGGAGCTTAATACCTCAGATATGACGGAATGGGATCGCTACTTAGATGCCTCACATAAATGTGACGGTTTAATTAGAATTGCAGTGGTTGGTAAATACGTATCCTTACCTGATGCCTATCTTTCTGTTATCGAGGCACTTAAGCACGCAGGCGTTGCCCTGGGTAAAAATGTTGAACCGGTTTTGATTGATGGGGAATCGCTAGATACAGACAACGTGGCCTCTGCCCTTAGTGAATTTGACGGTATCTTAGTTCCAGGAGGTTTCGGAATTCGAGGTATTGAAGGAAAGATTTCAGCAGTTCAGTACGCTCGCGAGAATAAGGTTCCGTACTTAGGTATTT
>JAUNLE010000035.1:2763-14497 GCA_030532415.1 Coriobacteriia bacterium
AGGTCTCCAAGTTGCTGTGTGCGAATTTGCTCGTAACAAGGCTGGTATGCCCGATGCAAACTCTACTGAATTTGCAGAGGACTTAGGAAGTTTACAATATCCAGTTATCGATATTATGCCTGAACAAGAGGATATTCATGACATGGGCGGCACTATGCGCCTTGGCTCATATCCGACAAAATTACACCCTTCTACGCTTGCGCATAGTGTATACGGTTCAGATTTAATTTATGAGCGCCATCGCCATCGCTACGAGGTAAATAATGCATATCGCGACCAGTTGCAAGAGGCGGGTCTTGTTGTCAGCGGCCTTTCTCCTGATGACCGCTTGGTTGAAAATATTGAGCTTCCACGCGAGGTTCATCCATACTTTATCGCTACTCAAGCTCATCCAGAATTTAAATCTCGTCCAACAAAACCACATCCGCTCTTTGTTGGTTTAATAGATGCAGCAATCAAAGTAAATGCTCAAAAGAATAGGTAGGAATTTAGTAATGACACGCGTTGTAGATACTTTTTTTGAATTAGTACAGGTAGATGCCCCATCAAAGCAAGAAAAACCAATGGCTGAACTCTTAGTACAAAAGCTTGAAGCTCTTGGTTTGTCAGTAGAAATAGATGACAGCGCCAAAGAAACTGGTTCGAATACCGGAAACGTGCTTGCTCGCTTAAAGGGCACGGGCAAAGGCGAAGTTGTGCTATCTGCTCACATGGATGCAGTCGATCCTTGCATAGGAATCAAACCCGTTCTTGGTGAAGATGGAATTATTCGCTCTGAAGGCGACACCATCTTATCTTCTGACGACCGATCTGGTATTGCAAGCATTCTAGAGGCGCTTGCTCGCATTCAGGAACAAGATGAAAAGGTATATCCTGATATTTTAGTTACCTTTACGGTGCAAGAAGAAGTAGGTTTAGTTGGCGCTAAGTATTTAGATGAATCATTGTTTAAAAACAATCCACTTGCGCTCGTGGCAGATGGAGATGAAGCTCCTGGTGGCATTTCTATTGCTGCTCCATTTCATCACACCTTTAAGGCTACCTTTACAGGCAAGGCTGCACACGCAGGAGCTGCTCCAGAAAAGGGCATTTCTGCAATTAAGATGGCTGCCGATGCTATTGCACGTCTTGACTGGGGACGCTTAGATGAAGAAAGCTCAGCAAATATTGGAACGATAAAAGGTGGAAGTGCCGACAATGTTGTTCCAAAAGAAGTCCTTGTTACCGGTGAATGCCGTTCTTTGGTCAAAGAAAAAGTTGAAAAGATTCATTTTGATATTCAAGAAAGCTTTGAGCGTGCGGCACTTGAAGCCGGCGGACAGGTCGTTATGGATTGGGATAGAGAATACGAAGGTTATAAGCTTGATGAGGAATCTGATACCGTAAAGCTTTTGAAAGCTGCGGCACAAGATGCAAAGCTTGAGCCTATGACCTCGCGTTCTGGTGGTGGATCTGACGCTAACATCTTAGCTGGAAAGGGTGCAAACCCTGTTGTGTTAGGTACCGGCATGTCTAATTTCCACACGACTGATGAATACATTAAGGCAGAAGATCTTCAAAAAACTGCCGAATTTATAGAGGCAATTCTTTATCGTGTTGCCCAAGAGCATTAAGTTAGGGTAGGGCGCAATGCGTCTTGTTTGGGGCATAGTCAAAGAGATTTATCACCAAGAAGATGACATTGCATATATAGCGGTTCAAAGCGCAGGATTTAGTGGTGAAAACCATCTAAGACCTGCGCTTTTATATACTCAGCTCTTAGGTATGTGCAAGCCAGGCGATAAAGTCTTAGTCAATTGCACGGCACTTGATTTGCGCCTAGGTACTGGTGGCTATGATTTCGTTTTAGCCATTCAGAATACAAAAGAAAATCAAGTCTTATTCGATAACCAAAAGCTCGATAACTCTATGAAACTTCGCTACACACCACTGCAAAGCAATACTGCCTTGCTTGAAGATGAAGCTTCTTTCTACCACGAGCTTTTAGCAGAAGCCGATTCGATTTCCGGTATGCCTGTTGTTGCCTGCGAGCTACACTCCCAAGTTTTCTTGGTGGCGCAAGCGATTAAAACACAAAAGCCTCAGGCAAAGCTTGCTTATATTTACACCGATCAAGGAGCGCTGCTTGCAAGTATCTCCAAAAATTTACGACAAGCTCAAAAGCAAAAGCTCATTGATTGGACTATTACCGCAGGTCAAGCCCTTGGTGGAGATTTCGAGGTTCAAAATATATATACAGGACTTCTTGCAGCCAAACACGTCTTACAAGCTGATCTTGCAATCATCGCAATTGGCCCAGGGATTTCGGGGACTGCCACAAAATTTGGACATGGAGGAGTGCTCGTAGGAGAATATGTAAATGCAACGGCAAGCCTGGGTGGTATACCAATTGCATGTTTAAGAATTTCTGAAGCAGACAAACGAAGGCGTCATCAAGGTGTTTCTCACCATAGCCTCGTTGCCCTATCGCACATTGCGCTGGCTTGCTCACATATAGCGATTCCTGAAATTAAAGATGAACAAGTAAAAGAAAAAGTTTTTGCACAATTAGATGAAAGTGGTATTTTAGCTAAACATATTTGCCATGAGTTTGCATCAACAAAACCAGACTCATTCGGTCTTGAAGTTCTTAGCATGGGAAGGCCTTACAGTGCTGACCCCGTATTTTTCGAGGCAAGCTATGCCGCTGGTTATTTGGCAGCATCATTTATTCGCGCTTAACTTTTTTGTCTTTCACCTGACTCCTCATAAACCTATCAACTTCTAAAAGATGCAGAACTATATCTGAACGATACAGTCCAGAAATAACTTGACGGGTTCTTAAGCGTGCCAAAAACGGATCATCAATGTGTTCGCTTAAGGGGAGTGGTAAATCCATCTCATACAAAAGCGCGAGCCTTTCTTTTGCTGGCAAGGTAAAGGTTGCAACAATCATTGCAATACTAATGCCAACAAAAACATTGAAGAGTCTTTCGCCTAAAATCGCAATACCACCGACACCACTTGCAAGCATAATCATCAAGATATAAAACAGGGTGTTCGTAAATGAGAAGGCAGCATAATTTGTCTCGCGCATAGCAGTGGTTGAAAAAAGTGCCAGCCCAACAAAGCCCGCAATAAATCGCAGGTCACTTACGAGTGTGATGATGAAAAAAGAAATTATGACTGCAATAATGGTTGCAATGATAAAGCGTGCCCCTCGTTTATATAAGACAGGTGAAGTTGGCCAGAAAAGAGCAAGAGCTGCAGTTGCCGCCCATTCCGGATTGTTTCTGCCCATTAGCAAAATTGCAATAACTGATAAGCCTGCTGCAATCATCTCGCGATACGCCATTCGGCCTATAGGTGTTTTCATTTTAAGCTGGGCTACTATATTTAAACGAAAGTCCAAGAGGCGATTTTTAAGTGAGCGTTTTTGGATAGGTTTGGTTTGGAAGAATAAGAGAGCAACAGCTAAACACCAGGTAGCTGCAGGTAGAATATCTTGCCAACTTAAAAGTGGGCCTAAGGTGCCGCCGGTTGCCCCCATAAAGGAGCAGGTCGTAATAAAAAAGCCCGACCGCACACCACTGGTTCCAAAATTATTAAGCATGCCCATCATGAAGCCAAGAGCGGATGCCAAGATTAAAATTCCAAGTTGAAAATTTCCTAAAAACTGACCAACTGAAATCATGATGGTGCCCATACCTGCGGCAAATAAAATTGTTACCGATCTGCGTTCAGTAGAACCACGAGGATCGGCAAGTGCAAGCATACCTGATGCAAGGGCAAGGGTAAAGGCATCATTGAATTGTCCAAGAAGTGCACCAAAAAGAAGGGGAATCGTAAAAAGCAGGGTAACTCGAATTGAGGTAATCCAAGTTTTCGGACTTTTGTAACGCGGTATAATGTCACCAAGCTGTCCAAAGTCATATTTGATTGCTGCTTGTTGTTTAAGGCTAGCCACGCATCAATCCTTGTTGATGTATATCCTGCTTACCACTAATCTTCAATCTTTTGAGCTTATTCGTATACTAGCATTTTCTCTCAATTGTTTAAGCATTATACTAACGATATGGATAGCTATATGAATTTATTACAAGAATACCTTGCATATCTTAGTATTGAAAAAGGTTTGGCCCCAAATACCTTAGAGGCATACGAGCGCGACCTTGTGCGCTATATAAGGTATTGTGCTGAGCGTTTTTCGACCATCAACGAAATTGATTTAGCTGCTATCCAGGAATATTTAGCCTTGCTTAGTAAACTCGGTGCGGCGCCAAGTTCACTTTCTCGTGCAGGTGCTTCAATTAAAGGCTTTCATACCTTTCTTTTCTCCGAGCATCTTTCAGATCATAATCCGAGCGACAACGTAGTCTTACCAAAAGCTCCTAAAAAACTACCTGATGTTTTGAGTCTCAATGAGGCGCAAGCGCTCCTGGAACAAGATTTTGATATTACTGCGCTGGGGAGAAGAGATAGGGCTATTCTTGAACTTTTGTATGGTTGCGGCCTTAGAGTGTCGGAGCTCTGTGGGCTAAACTTAGGTGATATTTATCATGAAGACCAGATTCTTCATGTTGTGGGCAAGGGTTCAAAAGAGCGCATAATCCCTTATATGGGTAGCGCGAAGTCGGCGCTTGAGGACTATCTTTCGCTTGGCAGAAATTTACTGTACACCAAAAAAGAAGGGCTCAAGGGCCAAGACCCACGTGCTGTATTTTTAAATGCCCGAGGAAAACGCATAACGCGCCAAGCCGTTTTTGCAATAGTTTCAAACTATGGCGAAAAGGTTGGTATCGAAAAGCTTCATCCCCACACACTACGACACTCATTCGCGTCACACCTTTTAAATGGCGGTGCAGACTTACGAGTTTTGCAAGAAATGCTGGGACACGCAGATATTTCAACGACACAAATATATACACATCTTGATTTAACGTACGTTCGCGCCGAATATTTGCACGCTCACCCACGCGCACAAGAGTAAGTTTTTTATTCGCTTAAAACTTTTACAGCTTCACACTTTCTCCCACCAAATGAAAAATCAATACCTAGTATAAAAATATTTTCTAGCCACCACATATAGTATTGCATCGTACAAGCGTACGGTCTTTGTGCTGCTCGCTGCCGACCTTTTGGCAAAAAGTGGGATAATATTATTGTGAAGTGGGATGGAGTGGGGTAATATGTTCTTGCAGGCAGAGTTGAGTAGCTAGTTCGAGTGCAAGGGAGGCATGATGCTTGTTGGATCGTTTGAACACACACTCGATTCAAAAGGTCGTGTTTCTCTACCATCAAGCTTCAGAAAAGAACTCGATGGTTCTGATTTAATTCTCGTTCCAAGTCCTACCGACAAAGCGCTGTTGGTATTTAATCCTGAAAATTTTGACGCATGGATGAAGTCACTCTTTGAGCGCAACGGTGGATTTAACCCTCGTTCAAAAAAGGACTTAATCATTCGTCAACGTATTTTGGGCAGTTCGGCTTCTGCAGTTATCGATGCTGCAGGACGTGTAAACGTTCCTGCCAAGCTTCGCGCTTATGCCGATTTAGAAAAAGACGTAGTGGTTTTAGGTAACCAAGACTACATCGAACTTTGGGATGCTCAAAGCTTCGAAGAGGCAATGTCTGAAATCTCTGATGAAGAATTTGCAGACTTCTTCTTTGATGAATAAGTTTTTAGGATGGGCTGAATCTTGACACCTGAATATCGGCACATACCTGTCATGCTCAATGAAGTATTGGCATCGTATGCTTTTACAGATGGCTCCATAGTTTGTGATTGCACCCTAGGAGGTGCTGGTCACTCACTGAAAATCGCCCAGCTTATTGAGCCTCATGGCATTTTGTTTGGAATTGACCAAGACGACTTGGCACTTGAAGTAGCTAGTCAAAGAATCCATGAAGCTTATCCGAATCTTTTAAGCTTTCAAATGAAGGGAAACTTCAATGACCTTGAAAGCTTACTGATGCAAAAGGATGTTGCTGGAGTAGATTTTTTCCTTTTCGATATTGGAGTCAGCTCACCTCAATTTGATATTCCTGAGAGAGGCTTTTCGTATAGAGAAAACGCCCCGTTGGATATGAGGATGAACCCGGGGAAACAAACCTTAACCGCACAAGAGATCTTGAACACTTATAACGCAGCTGATCTCACCCGAGTTATCCGAACCTATGGTGAAGACAAGTTCGCCGCTAAAATAGCTTCTTTAGTTGTTAAACAGCGCGAAATCGAACCCATAAAAACTACTTTCGAACTTGTCGACATCATTAAGGCTGCCATTCCTGCGCGTGCCCGCAGAAGTGGTGGTCATCCCGCAAAAAAAACCTTTCAAGCCCTGCGCATAGAGGTTAACCAGGAACTTTCGGCCTTAGAAGAAGGCTTAAGACAAGCAATACGTTGGCTCAATCCAGGTGGGCGTGTGTGCGTGATTTCTTATCACTCGCTTGAAGACAGGATAGTAAAGAGGATTTTTCAGGAATATGCAGATCGAAACCAGATACCTGCAAATATGCCTCTTCCAAATGATTTAAAACCGCCGATAGTCAAGGTCATAACTAAAAAGCCTTTAGTACCACGTAATGAGGAGTTAGAGGAAAACCCAAGGGCTAAAAGTGCCAAGTTACGTGTAGCTGAAAAGTTGCCACTTAAATAACTCATCTTACGAAATGAAGTTAAAACGAAGCTCGTATGAGTGATTTTCCGCTCATACAAATGAAGTACTAATAAAGCCACCGTTCAAGGCGCTTAGGAGAGTATTGTAATAATGGCGAATGCAGCACGAGTCCTTAGGCAGGGGTCTTTAGAGTCTTCAAGACCGCAGCTTAGGGTTATTGAGGGCAATGGAAATGATGCAAAGGTGCGCAAAGCCCATAGCATCAATTCGCTTGGTGTGCTCAAAGTGCTCTGCATTGTTGCAATATTTATTTTTTCTATCGGCGCTGCGCGTATTGCATTTTCTGCACAGACGGTATCAGTTTTGCTCAATAACAATAATTTAAAAGCTGAAATTAAACTTGCTCAAGCTCGCGGAGATGATTTGCAAGTTCAGCAATCTATCTTTGCAAATCCAGATCGTATCGAAAGAATTGCGGCCGATAATTTAGGAATGGTTGCAGCTCGCACGGTTGCCGATCTAGATATATCTCATGGTTCAAAGCTAATTAAAGACGTAAAGACTACCGTCGCTCAAACACAAAAGGATGAATCCTTACAAGTAGTGAGGTAGTTCATGGCACGAGACAAGAGAAGCTCGAAGAACAATAGAAATGCTAAGCATAAACGAGCTCAGAAGACATCATTTCCAAGTAAATATTACATAGACACAGACAAGAAGCCTTCTCGTTTTGCTGGCTCACTTTCAGCTTTGCAAGCATTGAATTCTTCTCGTTTAGCACTTGCACTAGCCTTCCTTCTTATCCTTGTGCTTTTAATGGTAGGGCGCCTTGCCTTCATACAAATCTTTAAGCACAGTGAATTTACGGCTATGGCTCAAGAGCAACGCACGAGAAATATAACCATGTATGCAAAGCGAGGCACTATCTACGATAGGTCTGGCAATATTTTAGCTAAAAGCGTTGATGCTGAAACTATTTATGCAAATCCAAAAGAGATCACTGACGAGGCAAATACTGTTAAAGCCATTCTTCCAATTGTTGGGGGAGATGAACAGGTCTTACTTAATCGCGTCAACGATAAAACGAAAACTTTCGTCTATATTGCAAAAAAAGTTGATCCAACACAGGCAGACGAATTAAGAGAACTAAACTTAAGTGGCATTTATTTTTTGCCCGATACCAAGCGCGTGTATCCTTACGGGGATGTAGCGGGTCAAATTATTGGAGCCGTTGGAACCGATAATATAGGACTTTCAGGTTTAGAGCTTTACTATGACGAGATTTTGTCCGGTGTTGACGGTGAGCTTTTAGTTGAGCGCGGTCGCAATGGCTATCCAATTGCAGGTGGCGTTAAAAAGGAAATTCCAGCAATCAATGGTGAAGATATAGTACTCAGTGTCGATATAGATATTCAAAAGGCGGCGCAAGAATCTATAGCACAGGCAGCAGAACAGTGGAGTGCAATTTCAGTTTCAACCGTGGTTGCGAACCCAAAAACTGGCGAGATTCTTGCCATGGCTTCGACACCATTTTTAGATCCAAACAATCTTTCAAAGGCTAAGGCAGAATCATTTAAATTACGTCCAATTTCTGAGGTGTATGAACCTGGATCAACCTTTAAGGCGCTTTCGGCAGCCTTTGCAGTTGATTCTGGCGCGAGCGATATAAATAAGCATTATTCGATTGGTCCTTCAATTAAGGTAGGAGACCACAATGTTACCGATGATTTCGAGCATGGCTATATAGATCTTACGCTCAGAGAGATTCTTATTAATTCATCGAACATTGGCGCTGTTTTGTATGCAAGAGAAACAGGGTCTGAAACCTTCTACGAATATTTAATGCGATTTGAACTTAATCGTGCAACAGGCATTGATTACAAGGGAGAGTCAAGCGGAATTTTGAAGACGCTTGAAAACTGGGATGGATCATCGCTCGGTTCAATTTCATTTGGACAAGGTATCTCAGTTACCCCTATCCAGCTCGTCCGCGCGCTCAGTGCGATTGCAAATGATGGCTTGCTCAGACAGCCTCACTTTTTAGTGTCGCGTGGCGGACAGAATGTAAAATATCCAGAACCTAAACGTGTGATTAAATCTACCACAGCCGAGAAAATTTCGGATGCACTTACTTCAGTTGTGGATGAGGGTACTGGTGAAAATGGAGCGCTTCCTGGATATAAGGTTGCGGGTAAAACTGGTACCGCGCAGCGTGTACTAAGTACGGGAGGTTATGCGAAGAACTACAACACGGCTTCGTTCGCTGGCTTTGCCCCAAGCGATGATCCACAGGTTGTAGTCTATGTAGTACTCGATGGAGTTGCGGGATATGGCTCGAGTGCGGCTGCTCCAGTATGTAGAGATATTCTTGCAGTGTCACTTAAACGCTTAGACATAGCACCTACTGATCGTGAGAGCTTCAATAGCTACGAAAAGGAGCAATCGGCACTCAAAGAAGAGGAACAGGCTGCTCAAGAAGGTGGATCAGAGGATTAGATTATGTTTTCGACTAACGATAAAGCCCTGCTTGAGGCAGGTGCACAGGTAATCCTTAAAGCTCAACATGAACTTGATAGTATTACGATAGACTCTCGTGAAGTAAGTGATCGGATTGGCTTCTTGGCCATGCCTGGAACACAAGCGGATGGTAATGATTTTGTTTGCTCTGCAATAAAAGCGGGCGCACCACTGATCATAATGACTCGAGATGTACATGAGGATGAGCTTAAACTTGCACTTGAACATGAGGTAGCACTTTATCAAACAGCAGACGGGCTTTTATTTCTAGATAAGCTTGCTCGTTTATACCTAGAAGAACTGGATGCCTTAGTTGTGGGTATAACGGGCTCGGTTGGTAAAACTTCAACAAAGCAAATGTTTTTAGCGCTGGCATCTAAAAAATATAAGGCGCACGCAAACCGTGGAAATTTTAATAACAATATTGGTCTTCCACTTACGATCCTAAGTGCCCCACGTGATACGGAAGTTCTAATTTTAGAGATGGGAATGAACGCCTTAGGGGAGATTGAATACTTAAGCAAACTAGCGCATCCTTCTATTGCTGCAATAACTCAGATTGGTCTTGCTCATATAGGAATGCTTGGTTCGCAGGATGCTATTGCGCAAGCAAAATCAGAAATATTACTGGGAATGAAACCCTATACTGCAAAGGCAATACCTTCTTTAAAGTCTAAGATGGCTGTAATCTTAAACGCTAATGATCCATACAGTTCATATCTCAAAGCTCAGGCCAAAAACTTAGGTATTACCCCGTATCTCACGTATGCCGATGCGCCTGAACTTGACCTTGTGCCTCAGTCAAGCACATTTGATTTGAGCAATCAGTATGCAAGCCAAGATATATTTGTTAAAGCAAGCTCACTTGAACTCAACGAGCTTGCCCAGGCTGAATTTAACTACGAGCTTCAAGCTAGAACAGGCAAGAGTCGCGTAAGGCTTGGACTTGCTGGAATGCATAATGTTTCTAATGCGCTTTTAGCTCTTGCATTTGCTCACCTGCTTGACTTAAGTGATGAGGATATTATTGACGCGCTCGCTTCACTTGAGGCTGAAGGAGGACGTCAACGTTTAGTCAAGCTTAAAGGTGGCGGGCGACTGATTGATGATGCATACAATGCCTCGCCTGCTTCTATGGCGGCAAGCATAGCCACGCTCGCTTCAATACAAACGAATGGAAAAAAGCTTGCCGTATTAGGTGATATGAAGGAGCTCGGTAAAAATGAGCGAACATATCACTACGAAATAGGTACACTGGTTGCCGGTAATAAAATCGATGTACTCATTGCAGTTGGGGAACTTTCTAAAGCAATGGCGCAAGGTGCACTAGATGCTGGCATGGATGCGAATAATGTTTATCATGTTATAAAGCCAAGCGAAGCGCTTGAGCTTTTGTTAGCCTTGCTTAAGGTAGATGACATAGCCTTGATAAAAGCATCTCATTCTACTGGCCTTGACCTTGTAGTTGAAGGAATTGAATAGCTTTGATAGAACTAAGCTTTTTTGAAGGTAGTGCAAATTATCCTACCTACCAGGTATTTATAGCTCTTTTTATATCGGCTCTCATTACGGCATTTTTGATGCCATTTTGGATTAAGCTTTTGACCTATAGAAAAATCGGTCAACAAGTTCGGGTAGATGGACCTCTTAAACACCTGATAAAACAAGGAACTCCAACCATGGGTGGAGTTATTATTCTGTTTGCAACACTACTTACCAGCTGTGTGTTTACAGGCATCTCACCAGAAATTGTAATCATTATGCTTACAACCTTCTTGTTTGGTGTCCTTGGTTTTGTCGACGATATTTCTAAAGTTGCTCATCAAAGATCACTTGGTTTGTCGGCTAAGGCAAAAATTGTGTGGCAGTTTGTCATCTCAATTGCTTTTTGTCTTATTGCAGTAAATAAGCTTGGCATCAAACCCGTGCTTATGTTTCCTGGCATTCCCTATTCTATTGATTTAGGTATTTGGACGAGCACCATTATGGGAATTGAATTTCCTTGGCTTTACATGATCTTTATTTTCTTGCTTATTGGCGGCTTTTCAAATGCCTTTAATCTAAACGATGGACTTGATGGTTTGGCTGCAGGCAACACCATGATTGTTATGGGAGTCATGGCGATGATTGCCTTTAGAAACGACCAACTTTCGCTAGCTATTTTTGCAGCAGCTTGTGCGGGCGCCTGCATAGGCTTTTTGTGGTTTAACTCCTATCCTGCAAATATTTTCATGGGAGATACAGGCTCACTTGCCCTTGGCGGAGGCTTTGCAGCATTGGCAGTACTTACGAAAACAGAAGTGGTTTCTATCGTAATCGGCGCAACCTTCATCATTGAAGCGCTTTCGGTCATTATCCAAGTGATCAGTTTCAAACTCACGCGCAAACGAGTGTTCTTGATGGCTCCAATTCACCATCACTTTGAACAGCTTGGCTGGTCAGAAACCAAGGTAGTTATTCGTTTTTGGATTGTTACGGCTGCCTTTGCCGCACTTGGCTTTGCTCTTTATTTCCAATTAAATTCACTTCTCGCGTAAAGAGGAGGGCAGCTATGGATGGGCTCGAAAACGTTCCTAAAAAAATAGGAACGAGTGATCGCGGTACCATCCTAATTCATG
>JAUNLE010000036.1 GCA_030532415.1 Coriobacteriia bacterium
GAAATTGCGAGCTTAAGCGTAACTTGTTTGTTTTGTATTAATCCCCTGTTTGCTCTGCAAGAATTCGTTTGGTGTCCATCGCCATCATAAGTTCCTCATTGGTGGGCACCACAAGAATTCTTACCCGAGATTTAAAGTGAGAAATATCGGCGATAAGGCCATCACTTACGTCGACATTATCGTTTTTATCTTGGTTCAAAATAATGCCCAAATCTTCAAGACCTTCAAGCGCTAGTTCCCTGACCTGGGCGCTATTTTCACCCACTCCTGCCGTAAAGGCAATAACATCGCAGCCGCCCATCGAAAATACCATAGAGCCAATATGTTGCTTTATGGAATCGGAATAGGCTTCCATAGCATGGCGACATTGTGCATCACCTTCAAGCGATTTGAAATATATATCACGAAGGTCGCTTGAATAATTAGAAAGACCTAACAATCCTGATTTTTTGTTCATGAGCTCGAAAAAATCATGAGCTGTCATATCGGAATTTTCAAGCACATAGGTCACGATGGCAGGATCTATAGTTCCGCATCTCGTGCCCATGACCAATCCTTCAAGCGGAGTGAAACCCATGGTTGTATTAACCGACACGCCATGGCTAATCGCACATAAAGATGCTCCGTTTCCAATGTGAGCAGAAAGGATTTTCAGCTGTTCGTAGCCTTCAAAAAACTTTTTCGTCATTTCAGCTACATAACGATGAGAAATTCCGTGGGCACCATAACGCTTAATCTTATATTTTTCTATTATGTCTCGCGGGAGTGCATAATCAGATGACTTAGCTGGGATAGTGGTATGAAAAGCGGTATCGAAGATAGCGACACTTGGAACATCGGGATGAATCTTCATGGAAGCTTCAATAACCGCGTGAGCTGGATAGTTATGAAGTGGAGCAAGTTCTGCCAGCTCTAAAATCTTAGCCTTAACGTCATCGTCGATAAGGACGGCATCGTCAAAGTACCAACCACCCATAACAACACGGTGACCAAAGGCCTCAACGCTAAAGTTCTTGTCCTCAGAAAAAAGCTCGTCAAAAATAAGCTGTGCTGCAAAATCGTGATTCGGCAGCTCCAGCTTCTTTTCAATAAGCGTTCCCTGTACATCCTTATAGATAAAGGTGCCTTCTTTAAGAGCGATTCTCTCGCATAAACCCTTCGCTAAAACTTCTCTCGTCTCAACATTTATAAGTTGATACTTGATGGAAGAAGAGCCTGAGTTTAATACGAGTACGTTCATAGAAGACCACCTTTATGTAAGTAATGAGACACTCATAGTAACCCAAATTGGGCTCAAATAGTGACAAGCATCACATTAACGGTTAAAAATTCCTTAAAAAAGGCGGGATTTTGATTCAGTTCCTCCAAGAACGTGAATATGGAGGTGGAATACGGTTTGTCCGGCATCGCTACCCTTGTTGGTTAGAATACGATAACCGCTCTTATCGACACCCTTTATTTGTGCAACTTTATTTGCCGCCTTCATAAGTTTTGCCATAAGCTCATCAGGCACATCATCTGAAGCATCTTGATAGTGATCCTTTGGAACAACTAATACATGCACGGGGGCTTGCGGTTCTGCATCTTCAAATGCAAATACCGAATCATCCTCGTAGACGACCTGGGTTGGAATCTCATGATGTGCAAGTTTACAAAAAATGCAAGTTTCGTCAATCGCCATGGTAAATTCTCCTAACTAAGCTGTTCGTCTATACCTTCGTTTACTTCAGGTTCTATCTCTCCAAGTAGGGTTTGTACCTTTTGTTCAGCGTCTGAAAGCCGACTCTTCAGTGTTTTTACCAGCTTAATCCCCTGCTCGTATGCACGAAGCGAATCTTCAAGTTCAAGCTGGTTTGTTTCAAGCTCACGAATGATTCCTTCAAGCTCCTGTGACGCTTCTTTGAAGCTCAAGCTCTCAAATGATTCTTCACGTTCTGTCTTCTTCTCTGTCATATCGCTCACCTTTTATCTTCAAGCTTTCGTTTTTTAGTAACCCTTGCATCAAGCGCTCCGTCTTTAAGGCGAATTGTAATGTCATCACCTGGTGAAACTTTGCTGTAGGAATCTATAAGCGTGCCATTTTGCTCTACTAAACTATATCCGCGCGATAAGACTTTAAGCGGTGAGAGTGCATCGAGTTTAGCACTGTAAAGCCCTAAGCTCTCAGATGCCTTTCGCACAATTTCAGGGGCAAGTCTTGTCAGCTTCTCATGCAGCGCTCGATAGCGCTCTTCGTCTTTTCTATAGCCTTCGGGAATAGCCTTTATTAGTGAAGCTTGCAAGCTGTCAGTAGTAAAGCGAAAGTCGTCAAGCCACCTTGCATCCTGCAGTGCCGGGCGCTGAAGAAGCCGGTCAAGCGTATTTTGACTGCGCTCAAGTTGCAGTAAGAGCAGGTGCGAAAGGCGCTCGGTAGACCTTTCGAGCTGTTCAAATATTTGTTCTTGTGGGAAGGCAACACGTTCTGCTGCGGCTGTTGGAGTAGAGGCACGAATGTCGGCTACCATGTCGGCAATCGAATTGTCCGGCTCATGTCCAATACCACTAACAAGCACCGTGTTAAGCGAGGCAATACAGCGCGCTAACTGTTCATCATTAAACGGCATAAGGTCCTCGTAAGCGCCACCGCCGCGTACGAGCAAAATCGCATCAAGCCCAAGTTCATCGGCCATTTGTAGGGCTTGAATCATCTCGTAAGGGGCGTGTTCGCCTTCTACCGCCACTCCGAAAAAAGCAACTTCAACAAGGGGGTTTCGGCGCTTTAAGGTGCGCAATACATCATGGACTGCTTTTCCTCGAGGTGAAGTAATGAGGGCAACACGTTCTACGAAGTCTGGAAGCTGTTTTTTTCGCGAAGGCTCCATGAGCCCTTCTTGCATGAGTTTTTTGGCAAGCGCGGCAACTTTTTGACGCAGGTTACCTTCTCCTGCAGGCTTAAGTTTCGTGACAGAAAACTGCATACGGCCCTTTGCAGGATAGGCTGTAAAGAAGCCTTCGAGCTCGTACTGGACACCAACCTTAAGCTCAACGCCACTTGCAAGATATTTGTCTCGCCACATCAAACACGAAAGTGATGACTGCTTATCGGCAAGGGTAAAATAAGCGGCTTTGTAGCCTGGTTTGTCGTTAAATTCGCTTACTTCACCAATAATCGTTACACGAATTTTTTCTAGGTTTGACTTAGCAAGATAAAGCGCCTGAGAAACACTTAAAGGCGCTTGATCTGATTTGTCGTCGTTCGTCAGGCTTGTTTGCCACATGGTTTAATCTCGTGATGAATTTGCAAGACTTACGTAATAAAGGAGGGTCAAGATTGAAGAGAGCGCAGCTGCAACATAGGTAAATGCTGCACTTTTTAGCATTTGACGAGCTCCTGCATCTTGCTCAGGAGGAAGCGCGACGGTCCCTTCAATACTTTGGATTGCCCGCTTCGATGCATCAAACTCAACTGGAAGTGTAACAATTTGGAATAAAACGGTAGCGGCAAAAAGGATAACACCCGCCCATACCAAATTTAAGATTTGCAAGAAGAATCCTGCCATCAAAACGAAAATCCAAAGCTGAGAACCAATTTGAGCAAGTGGCAAGATTGCCTCACGCATTTTTATTCCTGCATAATTTTTAGCATGCTGCACTGCATGACCAGCCTCGTGACAAGCAACTGCAATGGAGGCAACTGAGGTTCCATCAAAACTTTCATCCGATAAGTTTAAGGTTCTTTTTCTTGGATCATAAAAATCAGAAAGCGCACCTTGTCCATTGCGCAAAATTTGAACGTCATGAAGGCCATTGCGGTCAAGCATAGCACGAGCTGCCTGAGCACCCGTTATGTGTGCTGCGTTTGGAACTCCCGACCACTTTGCATAAGTTCTCTTAATATATGCTTGCGAACCTAAACCCAAGAGCAGTGTTACGATTGCTAATAAGATATATAAATACATACAGCGTTCTTTCCTCGATACTTAAAGCTTCTATACTTTGATTAGAATATTCTACCCATCATCTGGCAATTATTTATAGAGAAGATGTACCTGTTTGTCCATCACCGTTAAACCAAGTTTGCCTGCTAAAAGCTCTTCTAATCGTGATCCTACAAGCTCATAGCGCCATCCGTAATTTAAACTTGATTCACATTTATCTAAATAGAACTTTGCAAGTTCTTCATGGGTTGCCAAAAGCTGAGCGGCAATCTTTTCTTTGTCCGCCACGTAGCGAACATAAGCGTTCATAAGATCAAGGATGCTCTCCTCGTCTTTTGCAACATGGTAGCGAATTTTTTGCTTTGGAAGCTCTTCTTCTGGAATTGACAAACCCTTGGCAACTGCAGATAAAATTTGTGCATGCTGTTTTGTAGTGAGCTTGTCCAAACCCCTTATCTTGAGAAGCTCTTGTTTGTTGAGCGGCGCGCGTTTAGCAAGCTCCACAACAAGCTCGTCTGATAAAATCCAGCGTCGTGGCAAATTTTTCTTTTGCGAATCGAGCTCGCGCCAGGCTGCAATGCACTTAGCCAAGCCCAATTGCCTTCGGTTAAGGTTTGAAACGCGTTTGAGCTTTCTAAATGCCAAGCTTGGATCGTGCGCGTAATGCTCAGGGTCAAGCAAGGCCCTAAATTCAGGCAAGACCCATTCAAGACGTCCAAGCTTTTCAAGCTCTTCGTGCATCTCAAGGTAAATAGCTGGCAGATATTTCACGTCATCAAGGGCGTAGATAAGCTGCTGCTCATCAAGTGGTCGCTGTGACCAATCGGTAAGCGACTGCGTCTTAGGCAAGCTCACTTGCGCATAGCTTTCAACCAATGACTGGTAGCTCATCTGAACTGCATGCCCCAAGAATCCTGCAGCAATCTGCGTGTCGAAAATAGGCGCCGGCAAAACAGAAAGCTCTTGCTTGATAAGCTCTAAATCCTGCCAAGAGGCATGAAAAACCTTAACGATTTGAGGGTCAAGCAATACATCTTGGAGCGGTGTTAGATCTTCAATTAAGAGTGGGTCGATTGCAACCTGTTCATCAGGGGTACCACACTGAATAAGGCAAAGTTTTGGATAGTATGATTTCTCGCGGATAAACTCGGTGTCAATGGCGAGTACCCTATGCTTTTGTGCACGACTGATAAAGTCTTTGAGTTCTTGAGTTTGAGTAAGATACAAAATAGTCCTTTGAATTAGCTTATGTTTCATATTATACATAGGAGAAAGAACTTATGAGAATACTTATTGTCCACAACCCAAAATCTGGATCTGGTCAAAGCGCGCTTTTCGATTATATAAACGACCTGGTCGATAGTGGTGTTGAAGAGCTTGTCATACGAAATATTTTGTCGAACAAAGAAAACTTTGAATTCTTCAAGGATGCCAAAGATTTCGACTTAATAGTTTTAAGCGGCGGAGACGGAACGCTTGCAAGTCTTAATTATGAGCTGAAGTATTCTGACATACCTGTGCAGGTCTTTCCTTCTGGAACCGCCAATCTTATTGCACAAAATCTCAATAATGATCATGAGCCAGTAGCGATGGCTCAAGCTGCCCTTGCACTTGAAAGTGAATATTTTGATATGGGCGAATTATGTTATACCGAAGCAGATGGCAGCAAGACGAAAATTGGATTTTCAATGATTGCCGGTATTGGTTTTGATGCAAAAATCATGCAAGATTCTGAAAATTTGAAGAAAACCATGGGGCAGGCAGCCTATGTTACGGCAGCTCTTACCAATGTAAGCCCACAAACAGCCACCTTCACCTTAACGCTTGATGGAAAGGTAGAAGTTGTTGAAGGAATCGCTGTTTTAATCGTTAATTTTGCTGACCTTGCGCAAAGGATTAGCCTCATAAATGAAGCAAGCCCTCAAGATGGCCTCTTTCATATCGTCGTTTTAAAAGCAGGCAAAACTATTGAGCTGTTACCTTCTATTCTGAACGCGCTATTTGAAACTAACAATCGACCAAATTTCGAGATTTTTACTGCAAAAGAAGTCGCAATTGATTCTGACCAAGCACTCCCCATACAGTTTGATGGCGATGTTATTGAAGGCGCAAGCACCCCTTTTAGTGCACGAGTTTTGGAAAACGCCTCAAGATTTATTGTTGATAAAAATTCGCCCTACTACAAAAAGCAGGATTAGAAAACATCGTCGTTGTCGTGGTCATGTCGATGCTCGTATTTGTAGCGCGCCTCTTGAATAATTGGATCATCTGGGTGCCGTTTTCCAAATAAAATTGACGCGATAACCGTAAGAGCAAGTACTGACAAAATGTATACGAGCGAGAAATTAGTCGAAATTTCAGGCACGTTAAAGCCGGCATCTGATACAAAAGGAATACCAGCAACGTGCATAGCATGCAACCAAAGCTTTATTGCAATAAATCCTAGAATCGCAGCTAAACCATAGGATAAGAACACGAGACGCTCGAGCAAACCATCAATTAAAAAGTATAATTGTCTCAATCCCATAAGTGAAAAAGCGTTTGTGGTAAACACGATGTAGGCTTCATCAGTCAAACCATAAATGGCTGGAATTGAATCAAGAGCAAACATAAGATCAATGGTTCCAAGAGACATAATCACTAAAAGCATGGGAGTGAAAAAGCGCTTTCCATTGATTTTTACGCGAATATCATCCTTATGATAGCTGTCAGTTATCGGTAATATTTTTCTTGCGATACGCACTACCTTATTATTCGACATATCAGGATCTTCATAGGTACCTGCAAGTTTCTCTTTTCTCTCTTTACGATGGTCTACAACTTGCTTGATTGCAGTGTATGCCAAAAAAATCGAGAAGATATAAAAGAGCCATGCCCACTGATTAAGCGCTGCAGCACCTATAACAATGAAGATGAGGCGGAAAATTAAAGCTAGGATAATTCCCCACATTAAGGCTTTTTGCTGGTCTTTTGGAGGAACGGCAAAAGAAGTCATAATGATGAGGAAGACAAATAGATTGTCTACCGACAAAGCTTTTTCTGTTGCGTATCCTGAAAAATATTCCATGCCGTATCGAAACTCGTTAGTAGGGTCGGCCCCACGCCAGAAAAAGAGGACAAAAACACCGAATATCAGGGCAAAGCCAATATAAATAGCCGACCAAATCGCAGCTTCTTTCAAGGTCGGAACATGTGCTTTTCTTACATGAAACACATAGTCAAATATAAGTAAAACCGCAATAACTAAAATTGTTAATAACCAGGTAAGTGGAGTTATGTGCATGCTTGCTTCTAGCGCTTGATTCATGAGACGGCATTCTCCATAAGCTTGATGCTCAATTGATGATAAAGGGAATGGTGGGCGATATTGGATTTGAACCAATGGCCCCCACCGTGTCATAGTGGTGCGCTACCCCTGCGCCAATCGCCCATTCCATTTCATAAAGGCAAATTTTAACACATACTTTCTTTCTATTTATGGAGTGAATTTGAAAATGAAATTATTTTTCATATCGTTCAAAATTATGTTTGCAAAAATTTGCAAGTTTCGATATAGTTCTATCTTGCACAAGCGGACTTGGCTCAGTTGGTAGAGCATAACCTTGCCAAGGTTGGGGTCGCGGGTTCGAATCCCGTAGTCCGCTCCAGTAAATTTTCAAGGTCGGTTCTTTACTACCGACCTTTTTTTCTTAAAATTGTAGTATGTGCACGAAAGATGGCGACATGGCCAAGTGGTAAGGCAGAGGCCTGCAAAGCCTTTATCCCCGGTTCAAATCCGGGTGTCGCCTCCATCTTTTCTCTAAGGTTCTAATCCTTACATCCAAATATTTTTAAACTCGCTTTAAACTTGCTGTTTGCTAGTCAACCGTACTTCCCCCGCAGCTTGATCCTGCCCCTGCTGTGCAGGTGTAGCAATGGTTTGCAAACATAATCTCGCGCTTTAGACTCTTTGGAGCCAGCTCGTCTAATTCAGCAATTGTTTGAGGGCCTTCAGCGCTAATACCTGCTGCCTGGTTAAAATCGCAATCAAAGAGCGTGCCATTCCAGCTAATGCTTAATTGGGACCTACACATAAGAGCAGGCACCGCTGCAGGATTAAACGCGCCAATGAGTTTCGACATATAAGCATCAAGATTGTCCGACTTATTGAGCAGCGCGCCAAAACGCCCTACAGGATTATTTGTAATGGCAAAAAGATGCGTGAATACAATTCCATACTTTTCAAACAACTTAGCCTTAAAAACACGCTCAAGAGCACACTGGTCCCCAGGTAAAAATGCACCCGATGGATTATAGACAAGATTAAGTTCGAGTTTTTCTTCTTTTCCATAACCAAGGCTATTCAGTTGTTTGAGCACCTGAATTTCTCGATCAAAAACATCTTTTCCACGCTGATTATCAGTTGCTTTTTGCGTATAGTGCGGAAGCGAAGCAATGAGGGTAATCCCATACTTTGCATAAAGCTCGGGCAAATGTGCGTAGTCCTCTTCAAGCAATATGGTTAGGTTTGAGCGCACCATCGTCTTAATTCCCTTTTCATATGCTTGTCCGATTAGCCACTCGAAGTTGGGGTTCATTTCAGGCGCCCCTCCTGTAATGTCAAGCACCTCAAAGTCGTAGCGCTCAAATACGTTTAAGGCGTGTTGCATATTCTCTTTGCTCATAACTTCATCAAGATGGCTCGGACCTGCCTCCACATGACAATGACGACAAGCAAGATTGCAAAGTCTTCCTACATTCACCTGCATCGTTTGAAGCTTTTCTTGGGTCCGTTTTAAGTCCTGGTCTATCTTCTTGTCGAAGGGAAAATAGGCATTAAGTTTTGCTGAGACTTCGTTTAAAGCATTTTGCATACAATCACTACATTTCAAGATTTTTGACAATATTTTTCATCTGAACACCATGAGCAAGCGTTGCTCCCGCGCGAACTGCACTGGCAGCATGGAAAACTTCAGTCATCTCCTCTGAGCTTACACCCTTTTGAAGACAGGACTGAGTAAATGAATCGATGCAGTAAGGGCATTGGATAGCCGCAGCTACCGCAAGACCAATAAGAGCCTTTTCTCGTGATGAAAGTGCACCATCTTGCAAGGCGGGACCATAATAGCCAATAAACTTTTCCCAAAGCTCAGGCGCATCTTCTCCCATTGTTGGAAATTTATTTAGATCTTTTTCCTCATAATACGTTGCCATCTTACGCCTCTCTTCAATTATTGGATATATCCACATAATAGACTATGTCTTATGTAGGAGAAAGTAATTTGTTTGTTAAAAGGCAGCTATGCAAGTATTTCTTCACATATCTCCTGGATATAGGAGTCTAAGAAAACCTCCATTGAGCTTGAAAGATGAGGCTTATCAAGGGCTAAATTTCTTAGATGTATCTTTCGTTCTAGGGCCTTTTGTAAAAGGTTTACAAGCGTCGTATCGAATCGTTTTTCTGCCAAATAAAGCGACACGTCCTTGCCCTCTTGTAAAAAAGTTGTCGCAAGTCTTGAGGTAAGCGATACATCTTGGACCTGTGTGGCCGCTGACAGCGCGAAAATATCTGCTGGGCAGATGATGAACTTAGAGGCGTCTTCTATATCGGATAGCTTAAGCGAATACGGTTCATCGTCAAAATACACACTCAGAAGTTTTGCATGAGAAGAACTTAATTCAAGGGCATCTTTGAGCGACTCATGGGCAGTCGTAGTGCTTTGTACATCTATGTGAAGTTTAAGCTCGCGCTGAGCTGCATTAATAGCTGACTGGCTTAATATTAGACTCACTAAGTTGCCTGAGTTTATGAGTTTTTCTGTTAGTTTAAGTCCAAAAAGTGAAAGCGAATGAGAATAAGCAGATAAAACAATGTGATTAAGCTGATGAGTCACGAAAAAACCCTTACTAAAAACGACGCTGATAGCGAAAAGCTATTGACTTAGTTTAACCAGTTTAACAACGGTGCCCTCGCCGTGAGGCTTTTTACTGATTTCCACAGAATCAACCAAGACATACATCATGCGAATACCGCGGCCTCTTGTCTCACTTGGTTCAGGTAAAAATCCGTCAGTAATTTCAAGGCCCTTACCATTATCAGAAACTTCAATCACATAACGATCATCGTAGGCAGATAGGGTCACGAATATTTTCGTCTGCCCACATAAGGCACAACCATGGTCGAAGGCGTTACCTAAAGCTTCACCAAGTGCAAGCACAAGATCAAAGACGCGACTTTCCTCAAGACCGAATTGATCAAGGATGTCTCGAACTTGATTTCTGACCTGAGCCATTTTACTTGGATCTTGCGGTACTTTTATTGTTTTCAAATACAGTGGCGCTTTGGCAGGTTGCGCCGAGAGTTCTTCTTCTGCACTATGCTTTGCTTCAAAATTTAAGCCTTCAGAAAATCTGATGACTTCAAAGGTGCGTAAAATATGATTAGGAACATTGATGAGCTGCAGTTTTGCATCGTTTCGTTTAGCAAGCTTATGAAGGTAGAGCAAAAAACCATAACCAGATGAGTCGACATACTGGGTGCCTGAAAAGTCGACTACATACTTCGTATGCCCCGCGTCAGCGAGCTTTCTAGCCTTATCTATATATGATTGGGCATTGGTGAAAGTAAGTTCACGCCCAATTGATATTAATGCAAGCTTGCTGTTGCCAGACGGCATCCTTTAAGCTCCTTAAACATAAAACAGCTGGTTAGATTTGCATAACTAGATGGTTGATTCCCCAAAACGCGCAAGTTATTACACGCTCTCATCATCGCCTTTGACGAGCTGTTGTGTATTGTAGGGCTCAATATGTACCACTACATCTCGAATCACATCAAAGTCATCTTTAAGTTTTTGTTCAACTTCAACTGCTATTTCGTGCCCTAAATACACGCTGATTTCGGGATCTACCAGGACGTGCAGGTCTGCATAGACAAGATCATTCGAGCCACGAGTGCGAATTGCGTGAACTTCCTTAACGCCAGAAACTTCTATTGCCGAATCATAGATTTCACTACTTGCGATTCGCGCCTGATCTGAAAGCGTCGAATTTGCTTTCTTGAAGATTTCCCAAGCCGAGTAAAAAATTGCCGCAGCTACGAGAAGCGAGACAAAGGGGTCGGCTAGTTCAAAACCTAAAGACACTAAAATTAAGGAGATGATAACTGAAATTGACACAATTACATCGCTTAGGGTGTGAAGCGCATCAGCTCCCAGCAAGTCAGACTTATATTTTTTAGCTTGTTTGTGCTCGTATACGGTAACGAAAATATTAATGATTAAAGTGAAGATGATAACCACAAAAGATATTGGAGTTACCACCGTTTCTACCTGTCCTGATACTAAAACTTTAACCGCGTTCGAAAATATATTAATACCGGCCAAGGTAAGCAGGATGCCGATGAATGCAGAGGCATAGGTTTCAAACTTGCCATGACCATAGGGATGAGATTTATCGGCTGGCATTGACGCAAAGGTAATACCTATGATTGCAACGACATTGCCTGCTGAATCAAAGATTGAATGAAGACCGTCGGCCTGCATTGCTGCAGATTTTGAAATAACGCCATAAATGAATTTTGCAAGTGCCACTGCTATATTGAAGAAAAAGATGATGATTAAGACTTTCTTAACCTGATTCATCTTATCTTGAGCGTCTGGTATAACTTCCCCACTGTTCATAAAATCCCTATTCAAACTCAATCGCAACCATGGCAACATCGTCTTTCAGTGCGTGTCCGCTAAAGCTTTCAAGCTCCTCTAAGATGCTGTGAGGGATTGTTTCAAGGCCCTTTTCTGCCGCCTCTAAGAAAACCTCACGCAAACGTGCATCACCGAAGAAGTCTCCACGAGCACTTCGTGCTTCAGTTGTTCCATCCGTGTACAAATACAGTATGTCCCCCGGCTCAAAATCAAAAAAGCCATCGACATAGCTCATATTGTTAAATGCCCCTACTATGGGTGATTGAACCGTCAAAAGCTTAAGTTCTTGGCTTAATTCATTTTCATGATATAAGAAGGGCGAAGGGTGGCCTGCACAACAATAGGAAGCTTGATGAGTTTTTAAGTTGATAAGCGCTATGAACAAGGTGGTAAACGATTCAGTACGCGAAGAATGGTAGTAAAGCGTATTGAGTGCGCTTACAATTTCAGAAGGATGCATCTTGTTGAAGGCATAGGCTGCTGTTGCAGTCTTTACGAGTGAAGCCATCGAAGCCGCTTCAATACCCTTTCCTGAAATATCTCCCATAAGCACAATGACCTGCTTGTCATCAAGCTTAATAAGGTCGAAGTAGTCGCCGCCAATTACTGCCCTATCAGTCGCCGACTGATAGAGCGAAGCTGTCTTTAAACCTTCAACCTGCGGCAACTCATTTTGCATAGCGCGCTGCAGTGCCAGCGAAATGTGGGTATCTTGCGCGCGTGCAAGCTTTCCTACCGTAGCCTCATGCATGGTAAGTGCAAAAACTTTCCAAAATTCAAGCTCTACCTTGTCGAAGGGCACGTCGCTTTCTTGTCTGAGAGCCATGATATCAACATGTATTCTTTGAATTTTTCCAAGACTAATAAGAAGACCATGGTTGTAGCTTGAGCGCTCTCGAATCCAGCCTCCAAGCGGAGAAAAATAGCTAATAGGAACAACATCGCCTTCGGCTATTTCTTCTCTATAGGAACTGTAAGAGAGCTTATGCAGACCTTCTTGATCAGGTAAACTTGAAAAATCGGCAACCCGGCGGTTATGTTCTTTGTCACTTTGAATGATGACGTATTCAAAGTAAATTTGCTCTTTTACCAGTTCAATTGCTTGATTGACCAGCTCGCGATTGAATTCGTTTGATCGGTAAAATAAATCACGAATGCGCGCAAGAACCAGTTCAAGCTTTTCTTTTCGTTGTTGTTCTTCAAAACTTAAAGCCGACTTAAATTCGATACCCAAAATTTCAGCAACTGACTGCACGAGGCTAAAGTCGCTATTGGTCACGAAACGAAAATCTTCCCACAAGATTATGATGACGCCGAAAAACTTACCGGCGGCAAAAATTGGGAAGGCTAAAACGGATTGCGCAAGTTCAGGCAATACGCTCATAATCCGGTAGCGCTCACCAGAAACAACATCAAGCGCTATTGGAAGCGGATTGCTTGTCTCGTATTTTTTGGGCTCGACGAAGCGCAAATGTAAGGGCTTTCGCTCTTTATCAATCAATCCAGGAACACCGTGGTTTTTTTGAACGAAAAATGATCCCACGCGCAGCGGAATTGAGGAAGAAGACGTGCCCATAAGGCGATAACCCTCGTCTTCCACCCGATAAAACAGGGCATCATTTCCTTCAATAACTGCTGCTAGTTCATCTAAAACTTTGGTAGACAATACGTCGAAAGAATCATTTCCCAAAGTGGAAGTAACAATAGAGAGCAAACCCTCCAGACGCTTATTCGCAAGGCGCAACTGACGAATTAAGTGTTCGCGCTCATGCATAATTTGACGTGTAAGATCGGTATTTCTTGCGCTTGCTATATAGAACTTTCGGCCGCGATCAATAAAAGACTTCGAATGCACTTCGACAGGGATAAAGGAGCCATCTGCAAGCTTCGAAAAAATAGTAACGCCAGAGCCGTCCGTTGGAAACGGTAGCTCGTCTTTGGGAGCTTTCTCCATGTTAAAGAGGTAGAAAAAGTCTCGGATATCTTGACCCAACAATTCGCGGTTTGAAGAAGAGCTTAAAATCGTCGCTTGCGCATTCGATTCGATGATAATGCCATCTTGGTCGAATACATAGACTGCGTCATTGGTAATATCGAAGGCCGCGCGTGCAAGTGCTTCAAAATCTTTCAGGTGAAACGGCATAATTGCTCCTTTTTTATGACAGCTCAATACTAGCAAACAAACACGCAAGGGATGCTCTCATGATACAGTAGGATATAAAAGACAAGCCAATTTTGGAGTGCCTATGAGCGAATTAGTAAGATTTTCGGTTGCAATGCCACAAAATTTATTGGATGCTCTTGACGCTTACGCGAAGCGTCGCGGAATTATTAACAATCGCTCTGAAGTTATTAGAGACCTAATACGTCGCGACTTAGTTCAAGAAGAAAGCGAAGACCCGGATTCACTTATCTTTGGAACGCTCACCATGGTCTATAACCATCATAAAAATGACCTCCACGACCAACTTGACCATATTCAACACGCACATCTTAACGAAATCGTGTCAACCGTACACGTACACCTTAACCACGAAGATTGTCTTGAGGTCGTATTGATGAAGGGCAAAAGTTCTGAGATTAGAAAGATTGCCGACGCGCTCCTAGGTACTAAGGGAGTCTTTAATGGCCAGCTTGTAACAACCTTAGTTGGAAGACCTGAAAAAGAGTCCTCACTACTTCATAAGCACGAAGATGGCCATTCACATACTCATGAACATAC
>JAUNLE010000037.1 GCA_030532415.1 Coriobacteriia bacterium
CATGATTTTCGAGCAAATCGTTAAGTTTAACGCGGCGACCACGGGAGCAGACCATCCGGTCATCGTAAACGACCGCTACTTAATGGCGCCAAGCCCCATCCCTCGTTTTGACAATCCCAAGATGAACGATTCGTCGGCTTTGATCTTGTTGGGTGCAGGTCGAGAAAAGAAAATCTATGCCGTGCCTCCTTACACCAAGGTGAAGTCGGTCGACTTCGAGGACTACCCCTTCTTAAGCGAGGATTTATCCGGCAAGGTGTGCAGGCTGTGCGGCGCTACAAACGTCTATATGGATGAGCTTGTTGATGAAGAACATCAAGAAACTTACTACCAATGTAACGATACGAGCTTTTGCAATAAACGCAGGCAGCTTTCGCACAAGGTAGGTGAGTAGCATGATACACATGAGTGGTCAGGAATTTATTGACCTAAAGCCCAATTTATCAGCGCAACACTTGACGAAAATATATGGTCCGAGCTGTGAGTATTGTCAAGACTTGCAAAACGAGCTTGATAAAAACGTGTGCCCGCGCTGCGGAAGCGTGCATGCGCTCAGAGACGTTTCCTTAGAGGTCTACCCAGGAGAAATTGTTGGCATTGTGGGCGAATCGGGTTCAGGAAAATCAACCCTTATGCGCTCTTTATACTTCGACCAAAACGTCGATTCCGGCGAGATGTTTTTAAACGCAATCAAAGACGGACGCGTGAATGTTTTCGACTTATCTGAGCAGCAAAAATTAAAGATAAAGAACAACATTTTTGGCATGGTCTATCAAAATCCCTATCTTGGTTTGCGCATGAACTATTCAGCCTTATCAAACATTGCTGAAAGGCAGATTGCCGCAGGATCAAGAAGGGTAGAGCGCATGCAAACACGTGCGCTTGAGCTTTTGGATCGTGTGAATATTTTGCCGAGCCGCTCGGGCGAGCCACCCCTTAATTTTTCTGGCGGTATGCAGCAGCGCGTCCAAATTGCCAAAGCCTTGTCATCCGAGCCACCAATTTTGTTTCTTGACGAAATTACGACGGGCCTTGACTTATCGGTTCAAGCGCAGGTGCTCGATCTTATTTTGTCGATCGCGCATGACCTGTCGATTTCGATGCTTGTGGTAAGCCATGACCTTGGTGTTATTCGCATGCTTGCCCATCGCTGCTACGTCATGCTAGATGGTCGCGTGATTGAACAGGGTCTGACCGACCAAATTCTTCAAGATCCTCAAGCAGTTTACACGCAAAAACTTGTCTACTCACTTTTGTAAAGGAAGTCTTATATGTATCGCATTACCAACGGAATTATCATTTTGCCCGATCGCCTTCTTGAAAATCACGACATCTTAGTTGACGGAAACCGCATTAGTGCCATCGTTCCAAGCGACGAAGTTATCGACGACTTAAACCGCGGTGTGATCGATGCCCACGGTGGGTATATTTCGGCAGGATTTATCGACATTCATTCTGACTATATTGAACTGGTTGCCTCTCCTAGACCAAGCATTGTGATGGATCTGCCAACCGCATTGTTTGAAGCCGAGCGCGAACTGATGATTCATGGCATTACTACCATGTTCCATTCTTTATCCCTCTACAAGGAAAGTTTCGTTGATATTAAGGCAATTCGTAAGTTTGAAAATGTCGAAAAGCTCATATCGCTCATTCACGACATCAAGCAAAACGAACACCAAGCCTCCCATCTTATAAGGCACAGGCTTCACGCGCGTATCGAGATCGATAACGTGAAGCTTTCAGACAAGGTTGAAGAGCTGATTAACGAAGATAAGGTAGACCTTATTTCCTTCATGGATCACACTCCTGGTCAGGGCCAGTATCGTGACTTTGAAGTCTATAAAGAGGTAATCAGAAGTTACGAAGGCGAGGTAAGCGAAGAAGAGGTTACGCGAAGAATTGACGAGGAGCTCAACAAAACGAAGATGAGCTTTGAGGAAATTGAGCGCCTTGCACGCCTTGCTTCATCCAAAGGCATCGCCATTGCGTCTCACGATGATGATTCGGCCGAAAAGCTCGACATTATGAAAGACTTGGGTGCAACGATTTCAGAATTTCCGATTGATCTGCCAGTTGCGCAAGAAGCGATTGCGCGCGGCATGCAAACGGTTGTAGGCGCCCCCAATGTATTGCTAGGAAAATCTCATGCGGGCAATTTATCTGCCTGCGATGCGGTAGATAACGAGGTAGCATCGATCCTTTGTTCTGACTATTATCCAACTGCTATGATGCATGCGATTTTTATGCTGCACGCCCAACACGACTTAGAATTGTATGAAGCCTTCAATTTGGTCACCATTAATCCTGCTAAAGCTGCAAAAATCGATCATGAGCTTGGTTCGTTAGAGGTAGGAAAGAAAGCCGACATCCTAATTATTCGTACTATTCGAGAAAAAGAGAAGAGCTTTCCGGTTATTACCGCTGTCATGGTTGATGGACGTGTCGTAAGTAGAGCCTGGTATCCATCACTTCCTTCTCAGTCAGCTCGTTTTGCCACCGATGCTTCAGAAAGCAGGTAATTGGCGTGTCTGATGTATTTTTGTCGATTAAAAATCTTTCGAAGTCCTTCACTATCTACCAAGCAAATAAACAGATTAAGGCAATTAATAGTTTAAGTTTACATATGAACAAGGGTGAATTTGTAGGTATAACAGGGAAGAGCGGTTCCGGAAAATCAACGGTATTAAAGTGTATTTATCGAACAAATTTAGTTGATGGCGGAAACATTCTGTACGATTCTGAAGCATTTGGCATGATTGATCTTGCCAAGGCAAGCGAGCGCGAGATTATCTACTTAAGGCGTTATGAGTTTGGCTATATTTCCCAATTTTTACATGCGCTCCCTCGTACCACCGCCAAACAAATCGTTGCCGCTTCTGCAAAGGATAGGTATGAAAGTAAAGACGAGCAGCTTAAAGCAGCAGAGGCCATGCTCAAGCACTTTGAGATTGACGAAGAGCTTTGGGATGTTTACCCCAATACCTTTTCGGGTGGTGAAAAGCTTAGGCTCAACATTGCAGCGGCAATGGTAAAACATCCTCGCTTTCTCCTATTAGACGAACCGACCGCTTCATTAGATAATGAGTCTAAGAAAAAAGTTCGCGACCTTATCGAACAGCTTAAAGCAGAAGGCACGACTATGCTTGGTATCTTTCATGATTTAGAATTTATGGAAGGGCTGTGTGACCGTGAATTCAATATGCAAGCCGGGGGCTTTGTTGGAGAGTAAGATGGACGCTAAAATTACCTTACATATGCATTCTCGATATTCTGACGGTTCTTACACCGTACATGAGCTCTTAGAAGAAGCTGAAAGGCTTAAGATGAGCCATATTGCAATCACCGACCATGACACCTTAGCAAATATGCCTGCAATTGAGAAAGCAAGTGCTGAGGCTGTGTTTTCAGGAAAGGTGCTTGGCGGTTGTGAGATATCTTGTGTAGATCCCTATCGGGGAAATAAGGTCCATATTATCGCCTTGCATTTAGATCATAAAAAGGAAAAGCTTGAGACGGCCTTGTTGATGAAAAAGACCCTTGAGGCAAGAAAAAATATGACGCTTTGGCAAATAGACCAGCTTATTGAAGCTGGTCTTGATATAAGCCACGAGCAAGTCTTGCGTGAGGCCGAAGGTGCCTATATCCCGTATAAGCAGCATGTCATGTTTGCGCTTTACAAGGGTGACTATGACTATTCGAAGCCTGAACATATGGCCCGATATAAGGAGCTTTTCAAAGGCAAGGGTATTGCTGCTGGCGAAATTGACTACCCATCGGCACTCGATGCGGTCTGTGCAGTTAAAAAAGACGGTGGGATTGCAATCGTAGCGCATCCGGGTCAGTCAAAAGCTTGGCCGCTTCTTGATGAACTTGTTGAAGCGGGCTTAGATGGCATAGAGGTATATCATCCAGATAACAGCCCTCAAGATGAACTTGAGGCTCGTGCTTTTGCTGACAAACATGGTCTATTTAAATCGGCAGGCTCTGACTTTCATGGTAAGTATGGCCTTATTTCCAAACTTGATGCAGCCTTAGTGGCAAAACAAGATGTTGATGAACTGCTTGAACGTCTGTTTTAAAAACTAAACTTCCATAGCTTCTGCTAGGCTAATAAGCTCTTGCTTTTTGTGGATATCCAGTTTGGTATAGATATGCTTGCTGTGGGAGCGAACCGTATTTTCGCTAATATATAGTTTTTCAGCAATTGCACTTACCGTATACCCTCGTACTATTAATTCCGCGATTTCACTTTCTCGTTCAGTGAGCCTATAGTGGTTTTGAAGTTTTGCGACTTGTTTCGATACTCTATCAACTAACTTGCCCTCTGAATCTTTATCACTTAGTTTACTTTCAAGCTGAGCTTGATACTTAGCTTCCTCATTGGGATCAGGTGCACGAAGGGCAATAAATTCAATTTTTTCAGCTCCAAGAGAGCTCCTAAGCGCCCTGCTAAAGCCGTGGTATCCAAACATATACATCAAGCTCAAAAGGTAGATGGTAACGAGCGATACGATGAGCAAAAGATTCATGCGACCCGTTCCAACAATCCCAGAAAGTCGCCCTGCAATAAAACCAACATCGTGAAAACTGAATACCACACCACTAAAAACAGCAAAGGTAAACATTGGGTGTACGCCGCGATTTTTAGACAGCTGCATCGCTTGAATCATCATAAGTATGATTGCAATACTGTGCAGGGCATAAAGTGATATTGCTAAAAATCGTTCATACCAAATTGGTAAGAAAGGCAGCACAAGCAAGCCAGAAATTACAAAAGGAAAGATGATTCGATAAATAGTAAGTACGTTTAATTTGAAGTTTTGAGTTTGCCATATAAGCAGCAAGGCAATTGCTGCACTAAACAGCGCGCCCATCGATAGGATGTTAATCCAAGCCCCAATACTTACGTCCGAAATCGATAAAGCACGCATAATGCCTGTACAAAGCCCAAGTGCAGCAATCGATAGGGCGCTTCGCCACAAATCGCTCGTAGTCTTTTTATAAATATGCTTATACTCGCTTGCTCTGTCTTGATACATAGGTTGTTGATCATCGATTTCTCTAAGGCTTAAGACATAGGCGAGGGCAAAAAGCGGCAAAAAGATAAGAGGAATTAAGTAGGTCGTAAGCACTCGCGGCAAGGCGTAAAGTCCTGCATAAAAAAGTGCAGCTAGCGCGGTGCCAACAATTAAATTGTAAGGTCCCTTATCGTCTTTTTCTCCTGCAAACACAAGTTGCCATAAACAGTAAAAAATTGCAGATCCTATACCAAGGAACGTACCGCCCAAAAGTGCAAGCACAAAGGATAGTTCAGCTAGGTACATAGTCGCAATGAGCGCAAGATATCCCGAAAAATAGGTGAGGCACGCGACCTTAAAAATAAGATGCGTTAGTTCTTTGTTAGTTTTCAGAGCAAACAAAATCATCACAATAAAGGTTGCTGCAAATGATATAGATTGAGCGAGAAAGAACCAAAATATATAGTCTTCAGTCTGGACAGATGAAGGCAAAAAAGGGAAGACTCCACCCCAAACGCTCGTTGCATTGAGCGCTAAAAAGAGTCCATATCCATACGAAGATACATTGATTTTAGATATTGAGTGCATGAATCCAAATATTGTCGAAGCTCCGAATCTGAAGAACTGTTTTTTCATTTTAGCAGATAAAAGAGGGTCATATCTAATCTCACATGCTTTATGTGGTGTGTTTTTTCGCTCACTATTCTATACAAGATAGAGTAGTTTGCTTACTCGAAGCGCCGAAAGGAGAGATTGTGTCGAATATAGAAAGACGTGAACTAATAAAACGTGGCAGTGCACTCGGAGCACTTGCTATGGGTGCAGGAGCTTTTGGAGTTAGCGAGGAATTATTCTCAGATTCACTCCCTGAAGCTTTGGCCGAAGGCGAAGATAAAATTACTTGGAGTCAGTGCAATGTAAACTGTGGCGGAAATTGTGTATTTCAGTGGCATGTCCGTGACGGAAAAATTGCTTACATGGAAACTGACAATATTGGTAGTGATGATCTTCAGGCACGCGCTTGTTTAAGAGGACGCGCAATGAGGAAATGGATCAACCATCCAGACCGTCTCTTGTATCCAATGAAGCGTGTGGGAGAACGCGGAAGCGATAAGTTTGAACGAATTTCATGGGATGAAGCTATTTCGACCATTTGTGATCGTTTAGAAAAAGTCATTGCAGAATACGGTAATGAGGCTGTTTACGTTACCTATGCAACCGGAATGTATTCTACAACGGGCCGAAATCCGCTCAAGCGTTTTATGAGTTTGATAGGTGGTTTTGTGAACCAAGGCTATGACTACTCAACTCATATGATGAGCGCCATCATGCCGTATATGTATGGAAGTGACCCAGAAAAAGGTTCAAAATTTAGTCCTTATGATGCCTATAATGCCTCTTCTTTCAGTGAGGCTGCAAAGAATTCTGACCTTGTGGTCATGTTTGGAAATTCACCAGCTGAAACCCGTATGGGTGGCGCTAATGCGGTATGGGATTTTGCCCGCTTAAGAGAGGCGCTTGAAAGTCGCGGTGGCAAGATTATCAATATTGACTATCGCCTAAACGAAAGCTCTTCTGGTCATTCTGATGAGTGGTTGCCAATTCGCACCGGTACCGATGCTGCTTTAGTCAGCGCAATTGCGCATGAATGGATTGTAGGAGACAAGATTGATAAGGAATTCTTAGATACCTACTGTGTTGGTTATGATGAAGATACCTTGCCAGAAAGTGCAAAAGGTAAAAACCTTTCCTATAAGGACTATATTATGGGAACAGGCTATGACAAGGTGGAGAAAACTCCTGAATGGGCAGCTCCTATCACTCAAATTCCTGCAGATAAGATCAGAGAACTTGCAGATCTAATAGCAAATGCAAAGGCTCCTTACATTTGCCAAGGATGGGGACCACAAAGACACAGCAATGGTGAAGATACGACCCGTGCTATTTGCATGCTTCCTATCTTAATTGGACAAATTGGACTTCCTGGAACGAATACGGGAATGCGAGAGGCTGAGCCTTACGAGTATTTAGTTAAGGCACTTCCTTTTGATAACCCACTCAAAACAAAAATTCCGGTGTATCAGTGGCTCAATGCAGTCGACCACGGTAGCGAGATGACAGCTCTGAACAGTGGAATTACGGGAACTGATAAGCTTTCGACCGATATTCGTTTCATTTGGAATTATGCGGGAAACTGCTTAACCAACCAAAGTGGCGACATTAACAAAGTGCATGAAATCCTAAGCTCTAAGGCTGATGAGGATTTGTTCATCGTTGGATGGGATACCGTTTTAAATGATTCGCTCAAATATTCTGACATCATCCTTCCCGATGCCATGCGCTCAGAACAGCTTAATATGCAAACGCAAGGTTATTCTGAATACTATGCAGGCGTAACTGTAGGTGGGCCTGCACAAGAAGCGCCAGGTGAATGCAGGACGAGCTATGACGTATGTGCCGACTTTGCTGATCGCTTTGGCGTAAAAGATGCCTATACCGAGGGCAGAACCCAAGAAGAGTGGATTAAATTTCTCTACGAAAATGGTGCAAAAGAAGATCCTGATATGCCAAGCTGGGATGAAATTCTCAAGCAAGGCGTCTACAAACGTCCTCTTGAGCCACGAATTGGTTTCAAAGCATTTAGAGATGATCCTGTAGCAAATCCTTTGGGAACCCCTTCAGGAAAAATTGAAATCTATTCTGAAGATCTTGCAAAGATTGCTCAAACTTGGGAGCTCGCAGAAGACGAACTCGTAAGTCCAATTCCAGTTTTCAACCCAGGTCCTGAAGGATATGGCAGTGTGACCGATGAATTTCCTTTGTACTGTTCAGGTTTTCATCACAAGAGCAGAGTCCACTCATCCTTTGGTTTTATTGAAGAATTAGAAAAAGTTGCACGTCAACAAGTGTGGATAAATCCAATCGATGCCAAAAGCAGAAATATTGAAAACTTAGATCAGGTGTACGTTACCAGTCCAGCTGGCAAGATTAAGATCGAGGCTTTAGTTACCGAACGGATCATTCCAGGCACTATTGGCATTCCTCAGGGAGCGTGGCATAAGGCCGATATGAATGGCGACAAAGTTGATACGGGAGGATGCATCAATACCCTTACTACTTACCGACCTACTCCGGTAGCAAAAGGTAATGGTCCTGCTCATTCGATTATCGCCCAAGTTGAAAAAGCTTAAGGAGGGAATGAAGACTTATGAGTCAATTTGCATTTTATTTTGATAGCAGTCGATGCACGGGCTGTCGTACCTGTGAAATTGCCTGCAGGGATTATAAAAATTTGAGTGAAGATATTGTATACAGACGCGTGTACGACTATGAGGGAGGTTCTTGGACTACAAACGAGGACGGAACAGTTAGCTCTGATGCCTTTGTGTACCATCTATCACTTGCATGCAATCACTGCGATGCGCCTGCTTGTGCCCATGTTTGTCCAACAGGAGCTATGCACAAAGATCCAAACACTGGCATCGTTTCAGTTGATGAACATAAGTGTATTGGCTGCGGTTATTGTCATATGGCCTGCCCTTATAATGCGCCTACCGTTGATAGAAGCCTTGGTTATTCAGTCAAATGTAATGCCTGTGCCGAGCGTTTAGAAGAAAATAAAAATCCAATATGCGTAGATGCTTGCCCGCTTAGAGCGCTTGCCTTTGGCACACCTGAAGAGATGGAAAAGCTTGCAGATTCTAGAGGCGATGTAGCACCGCTGCCAAGTCCTTCTTTAACCTATCCAAATCTTTACATTAAAAATAATAAAGATTCGCGTCCTGCCGAATCCTACGAAGGCAAAGTAGCAAATATTTTGGAGGTGCTATAGGATGTCAAACGTAATAGCAGAGCTACCCTTAATACTCTTTACCGCGTTAAGCTCAATTTCTATAGGATCTTATTTTGTCTTAGCGCTCTCCGATATCTCCTTATTACCAGGACTTAAAGGGGAAAAGCTTCACAAGCGAGTCTCTCTTATAAGTTTGATCTTGCTTTTTGTGGCCTTTCTTGCAGCAACCTTTCATCTTGCATCACCGCTCAATGCCATCTATGTCATGAATGGACTTGGAAGAAGCCCGCTTACCAATGAGGTGCTTGTTGGAGGACTCTTTGTTGTGCTTGCCGTAATATATACGATTTTTGTATACAAGTCCTACGAAAAACTTCCAAAGTTCTTATCTGTGCTCGTGATCCTTGGCGCAATTATATTCGCCTTGTTCATTGGACTTGCTTATAAGATGGAGACAATTCCTTCCTGGACAAGTCCTATAAGCTTTATTGAAATCTGGGGACTTATGCTCGTAAGTGGTGTTGTCCTTACTGCTGTTGTCGCAGGTCAATTCCATGAGCTTACAGATTCTCAAACAAACTCAAGGCTTAGAATCTTGGCTCTGGTTGGTGTTTTGCTTGCAGGAATTAGTGTGCTCGTACAAGCAATGCAGGTAAATACCTTACAAAATGGTTTATTTGAAGGTTCAAGCGTTGTAGCTTCTGCTTTGCCCTTTATAGTTCTTGCACTTGTCTTGCTCATCGTAAGTCTTGTGTTGTTCATGAATTTCTCTAAAAAGACAAATTCAGGCAAGGCGCTTGTTTTAACCTGTGTGGTATTAGGAGCAGTCATTCTTACTCGCATGAGCTTTTATGCTCTTCATATGTCTGCCGGCTTAACGGTTTAATCAAACATCGCAAAGAGGGTATGGTCAGTTTTATGAAGATGGATAAAGATGAAGTGTTTTCTTGGATATACGTCGTAGGAAATATCTTATCTCCTTTGTATCTTTATGATCCACTAGATCATAAAACTGACGACCTCTTTGCACACTTGCGAGCTCAGGAATCTGAAGAGCTCGCCTACCTTTTTGCGCCGGATGATTCCCAAAGCGATAAACAGGTAGAAGAACTTGTTTCAAACTTTAAAGCTTCACTGGATACTCAGGTAGAAGAGCTTTCGCAAGACTATCGAAGGATGTTTGTTGGTCCTGCACATAAACTTGTTCCGCTTTGGGGTTCAGTCTATCTTGATCATGATGGCGTAATTTTTGGAACTAGCACGCTCGAGCTTAGAGCTTGGATGAGAGAAAAGGGAATTGCCCAAAATGTAGATGATAGGCTTCCTGAAGATCATCTAGGGAAAATGTTTGCACTTATGGCTTGGCTTGCCCGCAATAAAGCTCATGATTTACAAGCGTTTTTAGAAATCCATTTTTTACCTTGGGCTTATCATGTGCTTGATTTGATTACAATGCATGCTCAAACTGAGTATTATGTGAATTTATCGAAGCTCAGTACAACCGTTCTTAGATCGATTGAAAACTATCTTAATCTTGAAGTTACGAAGCGTAGATTATTTAGATAAATCAAAAAGCTCGTTTTCTTCATTCACGCGAGCACTGTAAGGTGATAAAAAAGACGTGACCTCTTTAGGTTTTTCAAATGCAGCCTCTGAACTGGCACTTATCGTATTTACAACCCTCACGCCTATAGCGTCAATTTCTTGTGCTTTTATTGCCTTGCGATTATTGGCTTTAAAAGATGTAAACCTCATCTCCTTTAAAAAACTTTCAAACCTGTTCTGGCTTCCCCTGCTCACTGCACTCTTGGGATTGATAGCCGCAGCAGCTCATTTAGGAAATCCCGAAAATGTTCTATACGTGCTTTTTGGGGTAGGGAGAAGTCCGCTATCTAACGAGGTTATCAGCCTTGTTATTTTCCTGGGCTTTACTTCTATTTACTGGCTCTATTCATTTTCTCTTAAGCCAAAAATCGCATTCATTAAAATTCTTCTGCTCTTAATCGTGCTCTCTGCACTCGTTTTTCAGTGGTTTGTGGGTATTGCCTATAATGTCACGACCATTATTTCTTGGAATACTATATATTCTCCCTTAAATATGTGGCTCTTGTCTTTGGTGGGAGCATCACTTTTCACGCTTGTGCTGTGGTCGTATGTGTGGCCAGGTGAGCTTAAATCAACAAAACATCGAACTTCAATCAGGAATTTGAGACCAGATGAAACATTACTGGTGATTGTAGGTCTCCTATCTTTTATTGCCTCGCTCATTGTACTTCCTTTGTGGTATGAGCATATTGCTACGATGCGAAATGCGCTTGTGTCCGTGACGCTTTTACTGCCTCACTTCCGCCTGTTTGTTATAGCTTATGCGCTCTTTACCATCGTCTCTTTTGGCCTTTTTGTTCTTTCGAAAAGACAGGCCGCAAGGTCTAAGTTTATTTTGTCCTTCTTGGCATGCCTTACGATGTTTTTAGGAGTCTTTGTCATTCGGTGGAGTTTTTATATGATTCACATGACGGCAGGTTTGGCTCAGTAAGTTTGCTGAGCAATTGTAGAAAACTCCAGAAAAACTCATGAAAATTGCGAGGTAATTACAAAGCGCATCTCTTTACAAGTGAGAATAAATGAATTACTGTAGAGTCACCATCAAGAGGTAGGGAAATATCTCTACTTAAGAGCAGAGGGACTGAGCCCTGTGAAGCTCCGGCAACCGAGGTTAAACGCCAACGGTGCCAAATCTCAGCAGCTTATACGCTGAAAGATGGGGACGTTTAAGTCAAAAATCATTACTTAACGACAATCCCTCCTTTTAGCGGAGGGATTTTTTATGTTCAAAAGGAGGAACACATGGAAAATGCATGTGAGTCAAGAAACTTTATTTTCACCTCAGAATCGGTAACTGAAGGTCATCCTGATAAAATCTGCGATCAGATATCCGATGCTATTTTGGATGCCATACTCGAAAAAGAGGCGCAACTTCAGTCTGAATCGTATGTCTCTCCGAGTGGTGTTGCTGCAGATCTTGATCAAGTGCGTTGTGCCATCGAAACGCTTGCTTCTACAGGAACAATTATTATTTCAGGTGAAGTTCGCACGCAAGCTTACGTGGACTTTGAAAAAATTGCGCGTCAGGTCGTAAAAGAAATTGGTTTTGATCGTGCAGCCTATGGTTTTGATAGCGAAACCTGCGGTGTTTTAAGCATGGTTCATGAACAGTCTGCCGATATTGCCATGGGTGTGGATGAAAGCTATGAGGTGCAAAAATCAGGTGCCGACAGCGAAATTGACCCACTTGACCTTATCGGCGCAGGCGATCAAGGCATGATGTTTGGTTTTGCTTCAAACGAAACCGATGCGCTTATGCCTATGCCAATTTATCTGTCGCATCGCCTTGCCGAGCGTCTTACCAAGGTACGCAAAGATGGAATCCTAGACTACCTTCGCCCCGACGGTAAAACGCAAGTTTCCGTTAAGTATGAGTTTGACGAACCAAAGTCCATTGACAAAATCCTTATCTCTACGCAGCACGCTCCCGAGATTACGGATATGGATATCATTCGTAAAGATCTTATTGAGCACGTCATTACTCCTGTCTTAGATGAAGTCGACATCGAGTGGAAAGATGCTGAGATTTATGTAAATCCTACGGGACGTTTTGTTGTTGGCGGTCCAATGGGAGATACTGGTCTTACGGGAAGAAAAATTATCGTTGATACCTATGGTGGCTATGGCCGTCATGGTGGTGGCGCCTTTAGTGGTAAGGATTGCACGAAAGTTGACCGCTCTGGTGCTTACGCCGCTCGTTGGGTCGCTAAAAACGTCGTTGCCGCTGGTCTTGCCAAGCGCTGTGAAGTTCAGTTTGCCTATGCAATTGGTGTTGCAAAACCGCTTTCAATCATGGTTGATACGCAGGGAACTGAGCGCGAAGGACTTTGTGTTGAAGATATTGAAGCAGCGGTAAAGGCAGTATTTGACCTGCGTCCTGGCGCTATTATTCGTGATTTGAAGCTTCGTCGTCCTATCTTTAAAAAGACTGCAGCTTATGGCCATTTCGGACGAGATGACGAAGATTTTACTTGGGAGCAAACCAACAAGGTTCAAGACCTTTTAGATTATCTCAAAGAGCAAAGAGGTATTGAGCTTTAAACGTATGTAAGAAAAGGAATGTAACACAAGAGGTATGATAGCCCACGTCATAATTGATAGAGCAACAAGAGCACTTGATAAAACATTCGCGTATCTGGTGCCAAGTAGCTTTGAAGCTACAATTGACGTGGGTTCTTGTGTTTTAGTGAGCTTTGCACATAAAAAAAGCCTTGCCTTTGTGGTCCAAGTTGAAGACGATGAGGCTTTTTTCCAGAAAGCATCACTTGATTTCGATAAAACCAAACTCAAAGAGCTTGAAGAAGTCTTTGAGTATCAAGCGTTTAGTCCTGAAGCAGCAAGCATAGCCTTTTGGATGGCCGAGTACTACGGGGCATATCTTTCAGAAACCATCAAACTCTTTTTTGCTCCAGGCTCAAAACTTAAGCTCGAAAAAAGTGAAGATGGCAGCTATCGCCTGATTACCCCTGATTTTTTACGAAAAGAAGTTCAGTGGCTTGTCTTAAATCATGATGCTGCACCTGAACTTCCACTTGCAAAAAATGCTTCTAGACAGCGCCAAATTCTTGCAGCGCTCAAAGAGGGGCCGATAAAATCTTCAGAGCTTGCCCAAGAAATTCCAGGTGCACACCAAGCTATTCGCGCCCTCAAAAAGAAGGGTCTCGTCTTAGCGTATCAACAAAGAGAAGTAAGAGAGCTTGCTCAAAGTTCGCTTTCTTCTGCTGTCATGCAAAAAAGAAAAGCAAGTGAGCTGACTGAAGGCCAAAAAGAGTCGCTTTCATCAATACGCAGCATGCTTCACTCAAAAGAAGCTGGCGTTATTTTGATGGACGGCGTGACGGGCTCGGGCAAGACGGAAGTGTACTTGCAAGCGATTGAAGAAGTTCTTGCACAGGGTGGTTCTGCCTGCGTATTAATACCCGAAATTTCTCTCACCGCACAAACAGTTGGTCGTTTTCGTGGTCGCTTTGGCAATCAAGTTGCAGTGCTTCACTCCAAATTATCGGCAGGGGAGCGCTACGATCAGTGGTGTCTAGCTCAAAGTGGAAAAGCGCGCGTAGTGGTTGGCCCAAGGTCGGCGCTCTTTGCAAGTCTTAATAACTTAGCCCTTATAATCATTGACGAAGAGCATGAAACATCTTACAAACAGTCAAGTGGTGTGCGCTACCATGCGCGAGAAGTTGCAGAAAAAATTGCAGAAGTGAAAGGCATTCCACTTGTTTTAGCTTCGGCTACACCTTCAATTGAATCCTTATACTATGCAATTCAAGGAAAACACGCCCAAAT